>JACRCJ010000034.1 GCA_016219075.1 Deltaproteobacteria bacterium
CGGGCTGTTAAAGAGGCTTTATGCTTACTTACATCATAAGAAGGATACTCTACGCCATACCGATAGTCATCGGCGTGAATGTGCTTACGGCGCTCCTCTTCTTCTATGTCAACACCCCAGAGGACATGGCGAGAAAGACGCTCGGCGAGAAGAACATCACCCCCGCGGCGATAGAGAACTGGAAGAGGGACCACGGCTACAACCTCCCGGCCTTTCTGAACACGAAGGAGACGGGCGTGTCCGCCGTCAGCCAGACTATATTCTTCCAGAAGTCCGTGCCTCTTTTGTGGTTCGACTTCGGCCGCTCCGACAGGAACAACATCGACATCGGCGGAGAGATAAAAAAGAGGATGTGGGCGAGTCTGGCCATAAGCATGCCGCTGTTTCTGATAGGCATCGTCATCGACCTCACCTTCGCCATGATACTCGCCTACTACAGGGGGACTTATCTGGACATCTGGGGCGTGGTGCTTGCGGTAGTCATGATGTCGGTCTCCACGCTCTTCTACATAATCGGGGGGCAGTTCGTCCTCGGCAAGGTCTTGAAGCTTTTTCCAATCTCCGGCTACGACACGGGCCTCTTCTCGATAAAGTTCGTCATACTCCCGGTCATCATAGGCGTCATCGGCGGCATAGGCATAGGGGTCCGGTTCTACAGGACCGTATTCCTCGAAGAGATAAACAAGGACTACATACGAACGGCCAGGGCCAAGGGGTTGAGCGAGGCCAGGGTGCTCTTCAAGCACGCCCTCAAGAACGCGATGATACCGGTTCTGACCAATGTGGTCGTCTCCATACCGTTTCTCTTCTACGGGTCGCTGATCATGGAGACATTCTTCGCGATACCGGGCCTCGGCAGCTTCACGATAGACGCCATACAGTCGCAGGACTTCGCCATCGTACGGTCGATGGTCTACCTCGGCTCGATACTCTACATAGCCGGGCTCATTCTCACGGACATAAGCTACACGCTTGTGGACCCGAGGGTCAAGTTCGAGTAAAAAACGCGGGCGGACCAGCCCGGCAGACTATTTAAAAAGGGGACCTTCAAATATGATACCGGTGCAGACCCCGATCATGGGCAAGGAAGACAGAAAGAGGATCTCAGGCCCGCTTCTGGCCCTCTCCGAGTTCTACGAGGCGTTTAACAACGCGGACATGGAAAAGATGTCAGGGAACTGGATGCGTACCGACGAGGCGTCGATGGACAACCCCGTAGGCGGCATAAAAAGAGGGTGGGAAGAGATAAAGTCCGTTTATGAGCGTATCTTCAAAGGGCCCGCCAGCGTCCATGTGGAGTTCTACGACTACACCATACACGAGGCAGGAGAACTCTTTTACGCGGTCGGCAGGGAGCGGGGAGAGTTCCGCTTAAACGGCGCCACGGTGGACCTCGCTATCAGGACGAGCAGGATATACAGGCTCTCCGGGGGGCGCTGGCAACAGGTCCACCACCACGGCTCGATAGACGACCCGGAGCTGCTCTCCAGGTACCAGAACGCCGTAAGGAGCATTCGATAGAAAGATGCCTGTAATCCTGGCCACAGACCTCATAGTATACTTCCTCGTCGCGATGACAATCTATTTTGTCATCCGGGCGCGTAGCGACGGCACCGTAAAGGCCGCCTGGAATGAGCTCAGGAGGAACAGGCTCGCCATGGTCTCCATGTTCTTTCTCGCCCTCTATTTGGGCGTGGCCGTGATGGACTGCGTGCGCTGGAGGGACCCCGTGCTTGACGCTGACAGAGAAGTGTCGCGCTCGGAGACTTCCGGCGCCGTCATCTACAGCCCTCAGGCGTTAAGCCTTCTGGACAGGGCCGCCTCGAAAATCAGGCTCAACACCGAGAAGACCTACTCCTCCCCGTTCTCAGACCACCTCTTCACGAAAGAGTCGATCGAGATGCCGGACGGCAGGGCCGTCAGGGACTACCCCGGGCTTAAATACCCGGGGTCCCACTGGCTCGGCACCGACAAGGTCGGGAACGACGTCTTCTTCATCGCCCTCAAGGGCGTGCGCACCGGCATCGTCATCGGCGCAGGTACTACGATCATCATAGTACCCTTCGCCATATTCTTCGGGGTCATCGCCGGGTACTACGGCGGCTTCACAGACGACATAGTCCAGTACATCTACACGACGCTTTCATCCATTCCCGGTGTGCTCCTCATAGTCGCCTTCATGCTGCTCTTCGGCTCCAGCGGCTACCAGGGCGGACTTCTGTCCCACAGGGAGACCTTCCTCGGGTTCTTTGTCCCGAACGAAAGGCTATTCTGGTTATGCCTGATACTTGGCATCACTTCGTGGACTGACCTCTGCAGGCTCATAAGGGGCGAAACTCTAAAGCTCAGGGAGCTTGAGTATGTTCAGGCGTCAAAGGCCTTCGGCGTAACGAGTCCAGGGATCATCTACCGCCACATAGTCCCCAATGTCATGCACCTTGTGCTTATAACTTTCGTCCTGCAGTTCAGCGGCCTGGTCCTTGCGGAGGCGGTCTTAAGCTACATCGGCATAGGCGTCGGCCCGGAGATGGGGTCCTGGGGCAACATGATAAACACGGCCCGCCTTGAGCTGAGCCGCGAACCCGTAGTCTGGTGGAACCTCTTCGGGTCGTTCCTCTTCATGTTCGCCCTCGTCCTGCCGGCGAACATATTCGGAGACGCCGTAAGAGACGCGCTGGACCCGAGGCTCAGGTACAGGTGAGCACCGTCATGAACGACAACTGAAGGGAGCCGAAGATTGTCCACTCCGGTCATACAGGTAAGAGACTTAAAGACCTATTTCCAGACCCCCAAGGGGGTCGCGCGCGCCGTTGACGGCATCTCGTTCGAGATCCCCAAAGGCGCCACCTTCGCCCTCGTCGGCGAAAGCGGGTGCGGCAAATCGGTAACGGCCCTGTCGCTCATCCAGCTCGTCCCCGAGCCCGCCGGGTACATCGCCGGAGGAGAGATACTCCTGAACGGCCGCGAGATCGTCGTCCTTACCGAGCGCGAAAAGCGGGGGATACGCGGCAACAACATCTCGATGATATTCCAGGAGCCGATGACGTCTTTGAACCCGGTCTTTACCATCGGCGACCAGATAATCGAGACGATAAAACTCCACCAGAAAAAGACCTCCGCCGAGGCAAAGGCCCTGGCGATGGACATCTTCGGCAAAGTGGGGCTGCCGGACCCGGAAGGCCTCATAAACGAATACCCGCACAGGCTCTCCGGAGGGATGCGCCAGAGGGTGATGATAGCCATCGCGCTCTCCTGCAAGCCCGACCTCCTCATAGCCGACGAGCCCACCACGGCGCTCGATGTGACGATCCAGGACCAGATAATCTCGCTTATCCGCGAGGTCAAGGAAGCAACCGGCACGGCCGTCCTTCTGATAACCCACAACCTCGCCCTCGTATACCGTAACGCCGAGGCCGTGGGGGTCATGTACGCCGGTAAGATCGTCGAGCTTACGACGACCAGGGACCTCTTCCGTAACCCCATGCACCCCTACACCGTAAAACTCCTTCGCTCCATACCCGGAGGGGAGAAACGGGGCAAGGCACTCGATACGATCCCGGGCACCGTCCCCCCGGCTACCTCGTACCCCGCCGGGTGTCACTTCTCCGGGAGGTGCCCGAGGGAGATGGAAGGCTGCGCGTCCATATACCCTGAGCTTGCCGAGAGGGCCGCGGGCCACAAAGTCGCCTGCCACCTGCACGACGCTGAGTTCATGGCGGGACCCTCCTCAAAGCCCTTAAGGCACGAGCCGGATTCACTTGCGCCCCTTGCGGCCCCTTACGCCCAAAGAAAGGTCTTACTCGATGTGAAGGGCCTCAAGACCCACTACCCCATAAGGAAGGGGCTCCTTAAAAGGGTCGCCGGGTTCGTAAAGGCCGTGGACGGCATAGACCTTACGGTCAGAGAGGGATCAACGCTCGCCCTTGTCGGCGAAAGCGGCTGCGGAAAGACCACGGCAGGGAAATCGATAATACAGCTCTTAAGGCCGACCGAGGGCGAGATCCTCTTCAAGGGTTCCGACCTCGCCCGCATGGACGAGCGACAGATGAAGCCCTTCAGGTCCCTCATCCAGATAATATTCCAGGACCCTTACTCGTCCCTGAACCCCAGGCTCATGATAAAAGAGACTATAGAAGAGGGGATAAGGTCCCTTAAGCCCGGCCTCGGAAGAGCCGAGCGCGAAAGAAAGATTACGGAGGTCCTTGAGAGGGTCGGGCTTACGCCCGAGATGATGTACCGCTACCCGCACGAGTTCTCCGGGGGGCAGCGCCAGAGGATAGGGATAGCAAGGGCGCTGGCCGTGGACCCGGAGTTCATCGTCTGCGACGAGGCCGTCAGCGCCCTCGATGTCTCGGTGCAGGCGCAGATATTGAACCTGTTGAAGTCCATCCAGAGGGACTTCGGGCTCTCGTTCCTCTTCATAACCCACGACCTGAGCGTCGTCGAGTACATCGCCGACGAGGTGGCCGTCATGTACGACGGAAAGATAGTGGAGCGGAACTCCACGGTCGAGATATTCTCAAACCCCTCTCACGACTACACGAAAAAACTCCTCTCGGCGATACCGAAGATAGACCCGGAGCTTGCGGGCCTGTGGAGACTGCCGGGGAGGTAAGAAAGAAGCGGGAAAATCTATGGAAATTGGTAAAAAAAAGAGGAGTAAGCAAAGAGCTTACCCCTCTACTGGCGGGTTCAATCTTGCAGATTGAACCCGAATGATTCGCGGCTGCTATACGAAATTCAGGGTTCAGGTTAAAAACTTGAACCCGCAAGAAGGAACTGTACTTAATCCTAAAAGGAGGAATAATACATGGGAGAGCTGAGAGTCAAACTCATCTTAGATAAAACATCTCCAGTTAATACCCCGGCAGGAAGTTTTTATTTATATAGAAGTGAGGAAAAAGACAACAGAAATATTTCACTGGTTAATGGAGTGTATGTATTGCGTGAGGAAGTCGGTGAGATTCCACCAGAAAACATGGCGCTCTCATTAGAGTGGTAGAGAGGATTTTTCTGGCGTACAGTCCCGGAGAGGGATTTAAAAAGAACAAAGCCCCGTTCGCTATTTAAGATGAGCCATTCCGGTACCCCACGAACGAGGACTACTGGCGGGTTCAATCTTGCAGATTGAACCCGAATGATTCGCGGCTGCTATGCGAAATTCAGGGTTCAGGTTACAAACCTGAACCCGCCAGAAGTATTTAAAAAATAACCCAAGGGGCATTGCGGAGTGAGCCTGAAGGAGAGTGAGCGAGCAAGCCTCTGTATCTGTTGCGAGCGAGTCTCGACAGTGAACGGAGCAATCGCCCCGAAACGCACGGCAGTGCGTAAAAAGCTCTCAGGCAAAGGGCCGGGTTGATTCTTTTTCGAATCTTACTGAAATAATCACACCCTCCCCTTATCCCCTCCCATCAAGGGAGGGGAATTTTTATTTTACTCTTTGTCCCTCAAGAGCCTCCTACCGATAAGCTGTCAAAATAAAAGGGGGAGGCCGCGTCTGCGGCCTCCCCCTCTGAAAGTCTTTAGAAGAGTTTTAAAAAATACTACTCCTTCAGCTCTCCCCTTTTGGTCTTGTTCTCGGCCACGAAGACCTTGCCTGCCGCGACCTCCCTCAGGGCCGTCACGACCGACTTGTTGTCGGTCTTTACGAGCGGCGGGGCCCCTTTCATAAGCTGCCTGCTCCTCTGTGAAGCGATGTGCACGAGGGCGAACCTGCTCGGCACCTTCTTAAGACAATCCTCTACGGTAATCCTTGCCATGCCTTATTACCTCCCGCCTTTAAACATCAAGTTATTATTTTTGCCGCCGGGGCCTTTTACGCTACTCCGCCCCGAAGAGTTCGGCTACCCTCGGCATCATCCGCCTGCTCGCGGCCTTTTCGGCGATCATGATCGATTTTAGCTTCTCGAAGGCCGCAGTAAGGTTGTCGTTTATTATGATGTACTGGTACTCCTGGGCCTTTTTTATCTCGTCGAGGGCTATCCTGAGCCTCTTCTTTATCTCTTCAGGGCTGTCCTTGCCCCTTGACCTGAGCCTCTCTTCGCACGCCTCGACCGAAGGCGGCAGGATGAATATGTACACCCCCCCGGATAGCCTTCCCCTGACCTTCTCCGCGCCCTGCACGTCTATGTCGAGTATTACGTCTGTCCCTTCGTCAAGAAGGCCCGAGAGGTCCTTTCTGGATGTGCCGTACCTTTTGCCGTGGACCCCGGCGTACTCAAGGAACTCGCCTGATTCGACCATGCGGTCGAACCCGGCGTCGTCTATGAACCGGTAGTCCTCACCGTCGACCTCTCCGGCTCTGGGCGGCCTCGTGGTGTATGAGATAGAATGCCTCAAACCGGGGAAAAAAGCAACCGCCATCTTGCAAAGCGTCGTTTTGCCGGCCCCCGACGGGGCGGAGACTATGAACGGGACACCCTTCGTCTGTTTATGAGACATCTCCCACCTTAAGGCGCGCCTGGGGGGGGGCGCGCTACTCGATATTCTGGACCTGTTCCCTTATCTTTTCCACCTCGCCCTTCATCTCTATCACGGTCTGCGTGATGGTGATGTCGCTCGGTTTGGAGCCTATCGTGTTCGTCTCCCGGCCTATCTCCTGGCAGAGGAAATCGAGCCTTTTGCCTATCGGCTCCTCGAACTTGAGGAACTTCCTGAACATGTCGAGGTGGCTCTTCAGGCGCGTTATCTCCTCGTTTATATCGGACCTCTCGGCGAAGACGGCCGCCTCGAGGAGTATCCTCTGGGGGTCTACCTTGCCCCCGACGAGCTTTTCTATCTCGGCGCGAAGCCTCTCCCTGTGCTCCTCGAGGACCTTCGGGGACCGCTCTATGATGCCGGCAAGGAGGCCCTCGACGACCTCTACCCTTGAGAGGAGGTCTTCCTTGAGGTTCGCCCCCTCTTTTGTCCTCCACTCCTCGGCCTGGGCGAAGGCCGCGCGTAGCCCCACTTTCACGCTCTCCCAGTCGGCCTCCGTGAAGTGGCCCTTCTTCTCGAATGTGAAGATGTCCTTGAGCCTGAGCATCGCAAGCGTATCAAGCTCGCTCTTTATCCCGAGCTCCCTCTCAAGCTCCGAGGCGGCCTCCATGTAGAGTTTCGCCATCTGGAGGTTCAGCCTCAGGGGAGGCGTCTCGGCCGACACCGACGAGATGTACAGAGTGAAGGAGCCCCGCGCGAACCGCTTCTTTATCTCGTCCCTGATGCTGTTCTCGAAGAGGGCGAACCTCTCCGGGGTGCGGAGACTTATGTCGAGGTAACGGTGGTTGAGGGACTTCACCTCCGTTGAGAATACCTCGGTGCCTATGGTGAATTCGCCGCGGCCCCAGCCCGTCATGCTCTTAGCCAAACCGTAACCCCTTGCCTAAAACGAAGGCGTATCTTTTTCTTATCTCTTTAAGAATACCGGTCATCGCCTCTTGCCTGTAGTCCGGGTATGTCCACGGAAGCGCCGTGAACGCGTCCCCGACATACATCAGGGTAAGATCGGCCCAGACGCCGTCCTTCAAAAATATCCTGTGCGAGAAATTCTTGCAGCTCGCAAGGACGAACTTCTCAAGGGCCATGTAGCCGGGGTCGATGTTGACCCTTCTTTTCTCCCCGGCCTTGTACCCGTCCTCGACCCCGTTCGTGAAGAGCTTGACGGGGGCAAGGTCCCCGGCCCCTATAAGCCCCTCGAACGACGCGACCTTTCTGGTAAGGACCTCCCCGAACTCCTCGCGGTAATAATCGGTCGTCGTAAACGGGAGAGGCTCGCTTAAGAGGTCCACGGGGCCGAACTTCTCCTCAAGCTTTTTAAAGACCGCAGCAAAGAGGACGGGGTCCCCGGTAAAGACGCTTGCGACGAGCTTTACCGGGTCAGGTTTTCCGGGCCTCATCTTGCCTTTGCCGTGGCCTTGAGGCCCGTTGAGACCGCCTCACGGAGTTCATCGGGCGTAAGGGTGGCCGTTCCGACCTTTCCGACGACGACTCCGGCGGCGAAGTTCGCGAGGACCGCGGCCTCCTTGAACCCGGCCCCCGAGGCCAAAGCGAGCGCGAGGGTGCCGATGACGGTGTCTCCGGCGCCGCTGACGTCGAAGACCTCTTTGGCCACCGTCGGTATGTGGGTCTCTTCCCCTGGCTCAAAGAGGCTCATGCCGTTTTCTCCCCTCGTGATAAGGAGCGCTTCGCACCCGAGCTTGTTAAAGAGGACTTCACCCGCCCTGTGCAGGGTCTCGTCGTTTTCTATCTCGACGCCCGAGGCGAGGGTGGCCTCGAGGTTGTTGGGCGTGACTATCGTGCATCCCTTGTAGTAATCGAAGTGCTCGACCTTCGGGTCCACCGCCACGGGAATGCCGAGGCGGGCGCACAGCCCGCTCGTCTCTTCTACGAGCCTCTGGGTTATGAGCCCCTTGGCGTAGTCCGAGATCACGACGAGGTCCGCGGACTTGACGGCCTTTCTTATGTACCTGAGCACTTTTTCAGTGCAGGCCGGGTCTATCTTGTCCCTTCTCTCGCGGTCAAACCTCACGACCTGCTGGTTGTGGGCGATGACTCTGGTCTTGATGGTCGTCGGCCTCTCCGGGTCCACGACGATCCCTTCGGCGGGTATCCCCCTCTCCTTCAGCGAGCTTACGAGCTTTTTCCCGTCGTAGTCGTTTCCGATGACCCCGGTGACGAGGGAGCGCCCGCCGAGGCTGTGTATGTTATTGACGACATTGGCGCTTCCTCCGAGCATGATGGACTCGGAGGTGACCTCCACCACGGGCACCGGGGCCTCCGGAGAGATCCTCCTGACCTTGCCCCAGATGAAGTGGTCCATTATGAGGTCCCCGATGACCAGGACGCGCGCCTTTGCGAACCTGTCTATTATCCTGTCGGCCTTCTTAAGACTCAAGTACCTTCTCATCCTTAAAAACCCGGTTACCCGCGGACTATAAACCTTCCCTGACCCCTTCCCTGACCCCTTCGATGACTCTCAGGAAGCCGTCCACGTTCCTTTCTATGGTATAATTGAGGGCCTTGGCCCTCGCAAGAATGCCTGCCTTTTTCCTGAACTCCGCGTCAAGAAGCGGTTTGAGCTTGCGGGCTAAAGCGCCGGCGTCCGCGGGGTCGTCAAGGAGGACCGAGTCCGCGCCGTCGGTCATTATCTCCGAGGCCCCGTTTTGCTTCGTGGTGACTACCGGGAGCCCCGACGCCATCGCCTCAAGGCACGCGTTGCTGAAAGGCTCGTAGACCGTAGGGAGTATGAAGATGTCGCCGGCGCGGTAGTACTTCCGGGCGCCTTTCACCGGCCCGGTGAACATCACCCGCTCCCCCACGCCGCCTCTTTTCGCCTCGCGGAGATAACGCGCCGGGTTGCCCTTGCCTACCACGACGAGCCTTGCATCGCAATCGTCTTTCAAAAGGGCGAGCGCGCGTATGGCGTAGATGAGCCCCTTCCTCTCAAAACCGGAGCCCACGAAGACCAATAGCGTGGTCGCTTCACCGACTCCCAGCTCTGACCTTACTCCGGCCCTCTCCGTAGAGTCTGCCTCATTTACTTCATACGAGGCCGGGTCGATTCCATTGTATATAACACATATCTTGTCCTCTGGCAAACCATAATGCCTTACGATATCGCGCTTTACGCCGTTCGAGTTGGCCACTATCTTTTTAAGCCTCCTGTCCGTAAAGAGCCGCCTTTCAAGGTACAGAAGCACCGGGTGCAGAGGGTTGAGCCTTATTAGAAACCGCCTTACGAGCGACCCCGTAACGGCACACCTTCGCTCAAGCCACTCCCTGTGGACCCCGTCTCCGGCCCTGTAGACATCCTGGCAGAAGGTCCTCTCAAGGCTCACCACCACGTCCGGGGCGGCCCGTTCGACCTCTTTTTTCGCCCTCCACGCGAATACCAGCGGCTTCAGGAACGACGGCCCGAAGGTCTTTATCCTGTGGACCAGGACCCCGTCCTCCTCCCGCTCCCACTCCCTTGAAAAGACCTCGACCGTGTGCCCCCTTCTGAGGAGTTCCTTTATGAACCTCCCCATAAAGGTCTCGGCCCCGCCGAACGGGGTATGGCGCATCCTTATAAGCCCTATCCTCATCTGCCTTGCCCGCGGGCCCCTTATTTTGAGACCTTTTTATATATCCTTGTAAACGCCTCGAACGCCTCTTCAGAGCTTACCGACCCGGCAAGCTTCGTCTCTTTCTGTAGTATTATGCAAGGCACGCCCCAGGGGGCCCATCTCCGCGAGTCCGTCGAGCCCCATACCGTAAGGACCGGCTTGGAGAGCGCGGCCGCTATGTGCATGGCGCCACCGTCCGGGGTCACGACGGCCTCGGCGAGGCTCATCGACGCTATAAGCTCGGCGAGCGTGCCGGTCCTGTAGACAAGCGGCCTTTTCGCCATGGAAGAGATGAGCCAGTCGGCCTTCTCGTCGTCTCCGGGATGCAGCGGGTTGGCAACGCTTCCCGGGGCCCACAGAAGCATCACCCTCAGACCGAGCCTCCCCTGGAGCATGTCCCCAAGCTCCCTGAACCTCTCTTTGGGCCACCTGTTCTGCGGCTTTCTGGAGCTTATCTGCATCGCCACAAGGCGATCAGTCTCCTTAAGCCCCACCCTCTTAAGGTACTGGCGGGCCTTTTCAAGCTCAACGGATGAAGGACTGACCAGCATCGCCGGAGCGGGCCCCGTCACTCCAAGCGGCTCCAAAAGCCTCATCATCGCCTCGACCTCGTGTATCGGGTCAGAGGGCTCCGGAACCGGCGTATTGTAGAAGAACTTCGAGGAGGCCCTTCCCACGGGCACGGCCCCTACCCTTATCCCGGCCCCGGTAAAAAAGGTCAGCCTCTCAAGCCTTTTGGAGTAGCCGTAGCTGCACCCTACGGCGGCCTCGAACCTCTGCGCCCTTATCCTTCTCAAGACGAACAGGTTCCCCAG
>JACRCJ010000035.1 GCA_016219075.1 Deltaproteobacteria bacterium
CTCGGAGACCAGAAGCCCGAGGCGCCCGTCGCCGAGTATGGCCACTTTGGTCTCCTCGTCTATCGGCACCTGCTCGAATATCTCGAAGGCTGCCGCCAGAGGCTCGGTAAATACGGCCGCCTCGTCCGATGTGTCGTCCGGGAGCGGGTGGAGGTTCTTAAGCGGCAGCGTCACATAGTCTGCGAAGGCGCCGTCCTTATTAAGTATCCCAAGGACGCTTCTAACGGGGCAGTGCGCGGGCATCTTGGCCTTGCAGTACTCGCATTTGCCGCAAGGGATGTTTATCTCGCCGACGACCCTTTTGCCCTGGAACCTGTCGTCCGCGGTCTCCTCGATGACGCCGACGAACTCGTGGCCGAGCACCCCCTTGAACCCCATGTAGCCCTTCGTTATCTCAAGGTCCGTAGCGCAGATGCCCGCGAGGCTCACCTTTATAAGGGCCTCGCCCTCATGGGGAACCGGCTTTGGGTAGTTTGACCTGTACTCAAGTCTTCCGTCAAATACGATAGCTCTCATGATAACCGAGTATATCAAAAAACCATTGCCGGCGACAGACGAAATAATGTACGGGGGTTACCGTGGAATTTAAAGGAAGGTCCGGTTTGCGGCCCCGGCCGAAAGAGGCCTTCGACGGCCAGGGTGCTTATTTTTTGAATACGGTTTTGAAGTACTCGCAGCAGGCGGTGATCTTACACACCGGGCACCGGGGGTTTCTGGCGACGCAGGTAGTACGGCCGTGCATGATAAAGAGATGGGTCGTCCTGGTCCACCGCTTCCCGGGTATCACGGAGGTGAGATCCGCTTCTATCTCGTCGGGGTCGTCCGAAGCCGTGAGGCCGAGCCTTTGAGAGACCCTCTTCACATGGGTATCCACGGCGAGGGCGGGTTTGCCGAAGGCGTTGCCGAGGACTATGTTGGCGGTCTTCCTTCCGACACCCGGCAGAGTTACGAGATCTTCGAGGGTGTCGGGGACCCTGCCGCCGAAGTCCTCCATTATTTTTTTACAGCACCCCCGGAGGCTTTTGGCCTTGTTCCTGTAGAAGTTGACGGAGCCTATCGCTTTTTCAAGCTCTTCAGGGGAGGCACCCGCGTAGTCTTCGGCCCCACGGTACTTCCTGAAGAGCGTATCAGTGACCTTGTTTACGAGCTTGTCGGTGGCCTGAGCCGAAAGGATAGTAGCTATGAGGAGTTCAAGGGGGTTGGAAAAATTCAGGGCGGTAGTGACGGACGGGAATTCTTTTTCGAGTATGTCGAGGACCTTTTTTGCCTTTTCCCTGTTATCCATGTATATGCCTTTCAGGTAGCGGGCCACCCTTAAAAAAGGGCCGCCCTCAGGCGCTAAAAAACTTTTGCCGGGGGCCGGTGAAAGACCTTCAGCCGGAGGGGTATTGCCTGAAGACCTTTCAGGCAGAGGCTCAATAAGTCCTTTCGATGACGAAATCGGCCACGGCCAGAAGGGCGGCCCTGTAGATGTCGGGCTCGAAGATATCGAGCGCCCTCTTTGACTCTTCGATGTAGGCGCGTGCCCTGTTTATGGTGTACTCGATTCCTCCGTACTTGTTGATGATGCCGATTATCTCCCGGAGCCTCTCATCCGTTATCTCGTCAGATTCGATCGCGTCTTTTATAAGGGCCCTTTCGGCGTCCGTGGCCTTCTTCGAGGCCTGTATGAGCGGCATGGTGACCTTGCCTTCCCTCAGGTCGTTGCCGACCGATTTGCCGAGGTCTTCGTCCGTCGACACATAGTCAAGGCAATCGTCCATGAGCTGGTACGCTATGCCTAAGCCCATGCCGAAGCTGGCAAGGGCCACCTCTTTCTCAAGCGACGCCTCCTTCAATATCGCGGGCACCTGGGCCGCTGCCGACATCAAAACGGCGGTCTTGTTCGTGACCACATCGAGGTACTCCTTCTCGGTCGTCCCGGCGTCGCTGTGCTTCAAGAGCTGCAGGACCTCGCCCTCGGCCATGCGGGTAGTCGTGTGCGAAAGGACCTTCAATATCCTCATGTCCCCGTGCATGACGGCAAGGGAGAACGCCTTGGAGAGCAGATAGTCCCCGACAAGGATGCTCGCGCCGTCGCCCCATACCGTGTTTGCCGAGGCGCTCCCGCGCCTTAAGTTGGCGTTGTCGACCACATCGTCGTGAAGGAGTGTGGCGGTGTGTATGAACTCGACGACCCCGGCCAGCGGTATGTGACGGTCTCCGCTGTAATCGCAGAGCTTTGCCGAGAGGAGAAGTATCATCGGCCTGAACCTCTTGCCCCCGCTCTTCAGTATGTACTCACCGACCTTGCTCACAAGGTATACATCCGAGTTGAGGTTCTTTTTGAACCCCTCCTCCATCCTGACTATGTCGTCCTTTATCAGGTCGAATACTTCCTGTATCTGCATGCACGGCTCCGTCGTCGTTTTTTCTTTTTTCAAGGACTCTGTCATCTTCTGGCACCTTCAGAAAGTCTGCGCGCCGGGAGTTGAGACAAAAGGCCCGCATACTTGTAAACACGGCGGTAACGATTTTTACATTTAGCCGGATTTGGCTTAGATGTTACCCCATATGCCTTGCCCTGTCAAAGAGATTTTGATGGGCCGGGAGGATTTAAAAGATTCAAGAAACCGTTACAAAACGCATATTTCCCTTATCATGCAGCTTTCGCAATTTTCAGCCGATACCTTCCTGGAGCACCTGTCGAGGATCCCGAGTCTGCAGAGCGCAAAGTCGTATTTGACCGGGTCCGCCGGGTCGAGTCTTTTGAGGCCGTCCGTTATCTCCTCGGCCATCTTCCAGTCCGGGTTCGTCTTCCCTGTCAGTCCGATGTTTTTTGAGATGCGGGCTATGTGGGTGTCCAGAGGGATCACGAGCTTTGACGTGTCAACGCCTTTCCACTGGCCGAAATCGAGCCTGTCTCCCCTTCTCACCATCCACCTGAGATATAGGTTGAGCCTTTTACAGGGGCTGCCGTCCGCGGGGGACGGGAAAAAAAACCTTACTCCGGCCTTCTCAGGAAGCTTTTTCCTCTTATATACCGGCGCCGAGTCGAGGGAGAGGGCATTTTCGGAGAATGCACAGAGCGCCTCTTTGATGTTTTTATGGACCGGGGAGTAGCCTTTGAGGAAAAAACCGCCTATCGACCCGCTATCCTCTATCATCTGCCGGGCGAAGTATATGAGGGCGCTTATATCGGGGCCTCTGTTGAACCGGTGTACGAAATCCGAGAAAAGCCCGGAGTCACGCTCCGGGGAAAAACCCATTGTAAAGCGGTACGGGGAGTTGCCAACGACCGCCATGACGCGCTCGATGCTCCTTTTAATGCCAGCGACCCTGCCGTAAGCAAGGCTTGAAGAGATGAGTCCGACGATCTCACGGTCTTCCGGGCGGTCGAACCTGTGTACGAACTCAAGAGGGTCGGTCGCCAGAAAGTCCAGATCGAAGGTCTCATACAGCCTGTCAAGGTAGCCCTTGAACAGGGCCTCTTTATCCTGAGTAGTTTCAGCAGCCTTTTTCTTCACCGGGTCCGTCTCAGCCTTTTCGCGACGCATTTTCAAACAACCATCCTTGCCGCACCTTTAAAACAGGTGCTTTTCCATCCCTTGGCAAACTTAAGCGCGGATATCCTGAGCCTTAAGACACCTATAATATATCAGATTTCAAGTTACTTATTGAGTTTAAATTGACTCGATTAAACTTTTGGGATTTTTCTCCGATATGAACCCTGCGTGGGCTTATAAAACCCTGGGTTTCAGAACAATAAACTACCCCGCCGCGTTTCTCGGGGTATTCGAAGGAAATATCGTTAGTCAGCCTACGCGGCAAGCCGCGCTTAATTAAACCCCGACAGGGGATTAAAAATAAAAAAATGGAGATTTCGTAAACTTTTCATGGTAGTATGGCTTTCCTTCAGAAATAACCATGCCGACAGGAGGTTCGTAATGTTCAAAAGATTTGGCTTTTGCGTTGCCTTAAGCCTCGTAGCGGTCCTTTCATTGAGCTCTGCCGGTTTTAGCGAATCGGAGATCACGAAGCAGTTCCTCGAAGCCTATGACCAGAAAAGCGCCGTCAAGATGGCCGAAGTAATAAAGGCCAACAAGGATAAGATGCCGGATGAGATAAAGGCGCTGGTAGAGGAGGCCCTGGCGCCCGGGATGACGCAGGAAGACAGGGACGGCAAGTTCTTCGTAGCCGATATGATGGCCCGCGCATACAAGGATGAGACAGGAGATGTAGAGGTCCTCAAGTTCGTAAAGAGGAAGGAGTTCGACTCCAAACTCGGCCCCCCCGTCCGCTCGACCCCGCAGGGCGGCGTACACATAGTGGAGTTCCCCAGGGCCACCCCGGATGTAAAAAACATATTCAAGCCCGAAAATATCATCATAAAAGCCGGAGATACTGTCAGGTGGATGAATAACGACGAACAGGGACACATCTTCGCCTCGATGCCGCTTATCGGCACAGGAGGGATATTCACCCCGAGGATAGAGCCGGGAAAGAGCTGGGAGTACAAGTTCGAAAAACCTGGCGAGTACTTCTACATATGCTTCATCCACCACGGGATGATAGGCAAGGTGACCGTCGAGTGATCCTGTGAACCCTCTCCGGGCTTAAATTTAAGCCTTATAAAAATAAAAGGGGACCAGCCCGAAGGCTGGTCCCCTTTCCCATTTCATGGTCGGGGCGAGAGGATTCGGCTTCCGTTCGACGGCTTCCTGCCTTCTCTCTCCAGCCGCACCGCCTCGCTTACGGCCGCATCCATGCGGCCTCAACCGTGCTCCGCCCGGCGCTCGGCGGTTTTCGAATCCTGCCTTATTGTGGTGAAAAAATGGTCGGGGCGAGAGGATTCGAACCTCCGGCCCCCGCGTCCCGAACGCGGTGCTCTACCAGGCTGAGCCACGCCCCGACTGTGTGTAATGTCAAATACTAACGGGATAAAAAAATCACAGGTGAAGCTTGCCGCAGGTCAGCGGCGAGATCAAAAGCCGGACCCGTTCACTGCTTTTAAAATTCTCCGCCATTCATGACGGAGAATTTTGATGGCAAGGAAAAATCATTTATATTTGCCGCTCCTTGACCCGACGCTTTAGCGGGATTGCGGAGCGGCACACCCATTCAACAGGGCCCGTCAGGTCCTCCCTGACCATGATAAAATAAACCATAGCTGTCTCAATGTCAAGACGACCGTCAGGCCTTATCATCTTTTGAACCGGAACATTTCGTCTGGCAAGCTGGGTACAAAAGGTATGCCGGAGAGAATGCATGTCCGAAGGTGATTCCGGCAATCTTATAGCATACCTTCGGGCTTTGTAGCAAGCTATTTTTCCCTGCTTTTCAGGGCACCTCAGTAGAAACCGCAGAGGCCGGTCCACGGGGTCCGCGCCAGGCTGTCAAACAAAGCCGGGAGAATGAAAACCCTCCATGGGCTTAAAACCCAAGGGGTTTCAGAGCGTTAAAAAAAACAAAAAAGGGAGGGGTCTCCATCGATTTCCCCTCCCGTAGCGAAGAGTCTTTTCCGATTGTCCGCGGTCAGGTCTTTTTAAGGAATTTAAAGAACCGCTTTAAGAGCCCGCCCTTATCTTTAGGCTCATTAGAGGCCGGCTCGGTCTTGTGAGGAGCCTGGGTCTCGGTCTTTTTCTGCTCAGTCTTTACGGCGGCGGCAGACGGCGCACTCCCCCTGTGTCTTGGCCTCCTGTCACCGGCTGGCCTCTCAAAACCGCGTCTTTCGGGCCTCGCCTCCGGCCCGGTCTCTTTTTTTGCCTCGGCTCCGGCCTCTTTTTTAGGCCCCTGTGAGCGCCTCCTGTTATTGGGCCTGGGGCCGCCGGAACCGGGTCTGCCTCCAGGTCCTGCTCCGGGGCGGGTGGGCTGACGGGGGCCCGGTTTTTCCGGGGCCGCGGGAGAGGCGGCGGCCGAGGTCTCTTCCTTTTTCACGGGCGCTGGCTGAGGCATCTTGACTTTTGAGGAGAACCTTCCGCCTCCACTTCCGCCCGTGCGCCGGGGGGCCGGTTTCTTGTCCTTTCTTTCAAAGGGCTTGACGCCGCGCGCCCTCTCGCTGTACCGTGGGGCGGTGTCCTTTACGAGTTCCGAGTCCTCTATCCATTCGGCCTCGAGTTTGCGCTCGATGTATTTCTCGATCTCCGGCAGGTTCAGTACATGGTCCTCGCAGGCGAGGCTGTACGCCTTGCCGCTTTTGCCGGCCCTGGCGGTCCTGCCTATGCGGTGGACATAATTGGCCGCGTCGTCAGGCAGGTCGTAGTTGATGACATGAGTGACGCCCTCGATATGGAGCCCGCGGGCCGCCACATCCGTGGCCACAAGCATCTTGATTTTTCCAGCCTTCATGCCTTCTATGACCTTCTGGCGGCGTTCCTGGCTCAAGTCCCCGGTGAGGACCTTTGCCGGGAACCCGTTGGCCTCGAGCTTCCAGCCGAGCATCTCGGCCGTCCTTTTCATGTTCGTGAATATGATGCAGCGCTCGACCTCGGGTCTTTTAAGGAGCGACAGGAGTATCGAAAGCTTCTCCTCGTTCGAGACATAGAGGACTTTCTGGTCTATGGTATTGACCGTGACCTGTTCCGGCTCTATCTCTATCATCACCGGGTCAGGGAGCATGTAGCGGGAAGCGAGCCTTCTGACGTTACTGTCGATGGTAGCCGAAAAAAGCATGGTCTGCCTCGGCTTGTCCCTCGGCAGCTTTCCGGCTATGTACATTATGTCGGGCGCGAAACCCATGTCGAACATGCGGTCCGCCTCGTCTATGATGAATACCTCTATGGAGTCGAGCGACAGCGTCTTTGACTTGTAGAGGTCTATCATGCGGCCCGGGGTGGCCACGACGAGTTCGACCCCTTTTTTAAGGGCCTGCACCTGCTTGTCGTACTCGACCCCTCCGTATATAGCCACGGACCTGAAAGGGAGGTACTTGCCGAGCTTCACGGCATCGTCGATGACCTGTGTGGCGAGTTCGCGCGTGGGGACCATCACAAGGGCCCTGGGCTGAACGGTGGCGCTCGGGCCTGAAGCCATCACCCTGCTGAAGACCGTGAGAAGAAAGACCGCCGTCTTACCGCTCCCCGTCTGTGACTGGGCTATCACGTCTTTACCGGCCAGACACTCCGGGAGCGACTGTTCCTGGATCGGCGTGCACTGCTCGAAACCTACTTCGTTTATGCCTTTTAAGATGTCCGGATGAAGATTTAAGATGTCGAATTTCATTTTTATCCTTTTAAGAGTTCTCTGATTTTCCGCATGGGCATGTAACCGCGTACCCCTCGGGCCGTTAAAAACCGGAGCCGGTAAACCGAAAGATGCAAGCTCCGCGCGAAAAGCTTGCCGGTCAGGCGCCATAGACTTATCAACAGGGTTGTGTGAAAGGCTCAATACTCGTAAAGTCGGCTTTTAATGAACCCTCCCCGGTTAAAGCCCCCGGGTTTTCAGAACGTTAAAAATAAGAAACCGCCGCTCAAAAAAAGCTTCATGGCAACACCGGGTCTTCAAGGTCTGTAGCGGTGTTTTTTCAGCGACGGCCGGGTCACGGAAGCCGCTACCGCCCGTCATGCGGCCTATCGCCCGCTTCATCGGAGTCGGGAGGGAACGGCCCGTTTGAGTAACGGCATTCGCCTTTCTTTAAATAGCAGGACTGCACAAGGAATCTCTCTTCGTATTGTTTATAACAGTTCCATGTGGCCTTGGACCCGTCCTGTCCGTTCCTTACGATCTTCAGGTACTTGCACCGGCGGTTCATAAAAGCTCCTCTTTAAATCTTATCATAAGCCGGTGAGGGGGTCAATGGAGCGCTCTTGACGGCTGGAGCCCCCCGGATATCCAGTCCTGACGAAACGCAGAAACTTCGCGGGGCGGCTCACGGCGGTCATTTATCAGAACGCGGCCCTCTTTTAACCCCTCTTGCGGGCTCGGCCCGGAGCGGGTCGTCGGGCCAGTAGTGTTTCGGATAGCGGCCCTTGAGCTCTTTTTTAACAAACAGGTACCCGGAGGCCCAAAAACCCGCGAGGTCTTCGGTGACCTGCACCGGACGGCCGGCCGGGGAGAGCAGATGAAGGAGCACCGGGAGCTTCCCGCCGGCTACCGCCGGGGTCTTATCGAGACCGAAGACCTCCTGAAGCCGTACGGCGAGGACCGGCCGGGTTCCCGAGTAATCCACGGGGATGCGCGAGCCGCTCGGAACCGTTATATGCGTCGGGGCAAGCCTTTCAAGGGCCTGCCTCTCCTCCCATGTGAGCATGCCGGTTAAGACGGCGTTCATGTCGAGCCTTTTGAGGTGTTCAAGGCGCGTCATCCCGTCGAGCCATGGGCCGAGCCACTCACGCAGTCCGTCCATGAGCCGCTCGTCCGAAAAATCACGGGAGAACGCCGGGGAAACCGGGCCTTTCTCTTTACTTAAACGGTCCATGAGCCTTATCCTCGCCATGAGATTTTCTGACCTCTTGTCCCAGGGGAGCGCCCCAAGACCGTTGAGCCTGAGACCGGAGAGGAGGGAATCGAGCACTTCTTCCCTGCCGGGGTTCTCTATCCTTGATTCCGAGAAGACCAACCCCCACAGACTTCTCTTCCTTGCGGCCGCGACCCCTTTTATCGCCTGGTCCCACTCCACGGTCTCAGACTCCTGGATCTCCGGGGCGAAGTGTTTTTCAAGGGCGGCCTGAGAGACAGGGGCCGCAAGGAATATTACCGACTCCTTCTCCCCGCCGTCGAGGCTTGCCGCCACTATGTACTCTTCGGACGAGAGCTCCGGTCTCTGGAAGTACGCGCCGCGGCCGTTTGAAAGGAGGTAGCGGTTATCGTTGCCCGGCCGCCTTTTCGCTATCCTGTCGGGATAGGCGAACGCGAGGAGGAGCCCGGCCTTTTCGACATCCTCGCCGTAGTCCCTGACCGCAATCTCTTTTTTAAGTTTTCTCGCAACCGTCTTTATCCGATCGCTTAAAGGCCTGTCGAAGTCAGTCCGCGAAAAATCGTTACGGGCTCCAAGGAGCGATTCCAGCCGGCGCCTTATGTCTGAGTCCCGGACCCCGGCGGCGGGGCCGGGCCTGAAAAAATCCCTCTCTGTCAAAAACGCGGAAAGGTGGCAGGCCAGACTGCCGTGCCCCAGTTCCATGCCCTTGATGACCATGTGAGCCAGACGCGGGTGCAGAGGCAGCCTTGCCATCTTTCGGCCGTGCGCTGTAGCGCCCCCGGCGGCGTCTATAGCCTCGAGGCGTAAAAGGATATCCCTTGCGTGCCCCATCGCGCCCGGCGGCGGAGGGTCGAGCCACTTGAGCTCTCCCGGGTCTTTGACCCCCCGGAGAGCAAGCTCCATGGCCAGCGGAGTAAGGTCGGCCTCCGTTATCTCCGGGGTGGACTTCTGCCTGAGCAACGCGGTCTCGCCGTCTGACCACAGCCGTATCGACACCCCCGGTCCGGTGCGCCCCGCCCTCCCGCTCCTCTGCACCGCCGAGTCCTTCGTGACCCTGACCGTCTCAAGACGGCTCATGCCGGTGGACGGTGAAAAACGCTGCACC
>JACRCJ010000234.1 GCA_016219075.1 Deltaproteobacteria bacterium
ATGCATCTGTCGTCTTTTTCGCCCTGTATGTATTCCATCCTCCAGGGGGCCCATAACTGTTTCATAATTTTACTTGGAGTTGTTTATCCTCTCCCTGATCTCTTTGCCGGCCTTGAAGAACGGGACTTTCTTCGACTCTATGAAGATGTTCTCGCCTGATTTTGGGTTGCGGCCCTGGCGTCCGTCGCGCTCCTTTATCTTGAAGCTTCCGAACCCGCGTATCTCGACCTTGTCGCCCTTGGACAGGCTTGCGGACATGCTGTCAAAAAGGGTATCGACAATGACCTCGATATCCTTTCTGGAAAAGTTTGTGACCTTCGCTGAGACCGCCTCGATTAGCTCGCTCTTCGTCATTTGTTCGTTGCCTCCTTCTTTACTTGGCTGGGTTTGGTGTCATGTACATTATGCGGAAGCCCGAAAAGGCTCCCGCCAGGTTTGTCACGGATTCGCCGAAGACCGCGCTCCAGAGGCCGAGCATCTTCCTCTCCGGGTAGATGACATAGGGTTTGCCCTTGATCCCGGCAAGCTCGGCGCTCAGGTCCACGGCGTCGGCGAGGTCGCCGAGGCTGTCCACAAGCCCCTGTTTGGCGGCCTGCGCCCCGGAGAATATCCTGCCGTCGGCGATCTTTCTTACGTCCTCTTCCTTAAGCCCCCTTCCCTCGGCCACGGCCCCGATGAACTGGCCGTTCACGTCGTCGATAACTTCCTGGATGAGCGTTCTCTCCTCGGGCGTCATCTTCCTCAGCGGGGAGCCGGTGTCCTTGAACTTTCCGCTCTTTACCACATGGCCCTGAAGCCCGATCTTGGAGAGGAGCTCCTCGGCGTTCATGAACTCCACTATCACGCCGATGCTCCCGGTGATGGTCCCGGGGTTAGCGACGACCCTGTCGGCCGCCATGGCGGCGTAAAAGCCCCCTGAGGCGGCGATAGCGCCCATGGAGGCCACTACTTTCTTCTTCTTTTTAAGCCTCTTTATCGCGCTGTATATCTCCTGCGAGGGTCCGACGGCGCCCCCCGGGGAGTTTATCCTCACTACCACGGCCTTTACATCGTCCCTCTCCTCGTACTCCCTGAGTTCGGCGGTGAAGTCCATGGGGTCGGTTATGAGACCCTCGAGGCTCACCACGGCGACCTTGTCTTCACCGACTATGGGGCCTTTGCCGGCCAGATAGGCGATGAGGAATGAGAGTACGATGAGCGCTAAAAAGACCGCTCCGACCGCGGCCAGCAGGTTTTTAAAGGTCTCTCCCTTCATGAGGAGGTTTCGTCAGCCTCTTGAGATTTGACCGTCCTTATGGAAAGCCCGATCTTGTTGTCCTCGGGGTCCACATTGAGGACCTCCACCTCCACGATGTCGCCGGGGTGGATGTCGGAGCCTTTTTTCCTGCCGCGGCTGAGCTCTGAGACATGCACGAGGCCCTCAAGCCCTTCCTCAAGCTCAACGAATGCGCCGAAGTCCGCGACACTTGTCACCCTGCCGTCCACTATCATGCCTGGCTTGTAGCGCGCCTCGACCCCTTCCCACGGGTTTTTCTCGAGGGACTTGGTCGAGAGCGAGAACCTCTTGTTGGCACTGTCGATGTTCAGCACCACCGCCTCGACCTCCTGGCCCTTTTTGAATATCTCGGAGGGGTGCTTGAGCTTCTTCCATGAAAGGTCGGAGACATGCACCAGGCCGTCTATGCCTTCTTCTATGCCGATGAAGACCCCGAAGTCCGTGATGTTTTTCACAACGCCCTTGACGCGGGTCCCCTTGGGATATCTCTTTTCCACATCCTCCCACGGGTTCGGCTCGACCTGCTTCATCCCGAGGGATATCCTCTTGGCGGAGGCGTCGATGTCCAGCACCACGACATCCGCCCTGTCGCCGACCTTGAGTTTCTGAGAGGGGTGCTTCAATTTGGTCCACGACATCTCGGAGATATGGACGAGGCCCTCGAGGCCCTCCTCCACCTCAACGAACGCGCCGTAGTCGGTTATGTTCACGACGGTCCCCGTTACGCGGGCGCCGACCGGGTACTTGCCGGCTACCGTGAGCCACGGGTCTTCCTTTGTCTGCTTTATGCCGAGAGAGATCTTGCCGTCTTCCTGGTTGTACTTGAGTATCTTGACGGTCACGGTGTCGCCGACCTTCAACACCTGCGAGGGGTGCGCGACCTTGCCCCATGAGAGGTCCGTGAGATGCACAAGCCCGTCAATGCCTCCGAGGTCTATAAACGCCCCGTAGTCGGTGATGTTTTTAACCAGCCCCTCGACAAGCGCGCCCTCGCGGATGGTCTCAAGGGTAGTCTTCTTGAGCACTTCTCTTTGCTCCTCAAGGAGGCTTCTTCTTGAGACGATCACGTTGTTTTTACGCCTGTTGTACTTGAGGACCCTGAACTGGAAGGTCTGGCCTACGAGCTTGTCGGGGTTTCTGACGGGCTTCAGGTCGACCTGGGAGCCGGGGAGAAAAGAGGTTATCCCTTTCACATCTACATAAAAACCGCCCTTTATCCTCTCGGTGATCCTCCCGTCCACGGGTTTTCCGGTGGAACAGGACTCCTCTATGTCGTCCCATACCTTGAGCTGGTCGGCCTTGGCCTTTGAAAGGACTATGTAGCCCCTGTCGTCTTCGCGTCTTTCAAGGAGGACTTTAACCTCGTCACCGACCTTTACGGTCGGGTTGCCGGCGCTGTCAAGAAATTCTTTAAGAGGCACCTGACCTTCGGACTTATAGCCGATATCTATCATCACGGCGTCCTGAGTCACCTGCACTACCCTGCCCTTTATGATATCACCTTCCTGAAGCTCCTTTAACTCCGCTTCAAAGAGCTCCTCGAAATCAGTCTTGGACACTTCCCCGGCGTGAGATTTTTCTTCTCTCCCGATCATCAATAGCCTTCCTCCCCTGTCTTTTTCTTTTATTATCAAAAGGTATCATAGCGAGTTTCAAAGTGCAAATCATTTCACGGACATATCTCCTATTCTCGCCACGACATCGTTTATGACCCAGTCCGGGGTAGAGGCCCCTGAAGTGACCCCTACCGAACCCGCCCCGGCGAACCACGACGGGTCCATTTCATCAGCAACCTCAATATGATAAGTCCGGGGCTGGATATTCTTGCAGATATCGGCAAGCCGTCTCGTGTTGGCGCTGTTCTTGCCCCCGACGACAACCATGACATCGGCCCTCTCGGCCAGCTCCGCGCTCTCTTCCTGTCTTATCGATGTCGCGTTACATATGGTATTAAAAACCTTGATTTCGGTCGCTCTGTGTAAACAAAAACTTACAACAGCCTCGAGCTTTTCCACGGGCAGTGTCGTCTGGGCTATGATCCCGATCCTCTTTTTCCGCGGCATGCCCTTGAGCTCTTCCGGAGAGTCGGCCACGATTATGTCGCTGGTGCCGTAGCTTACAAGACCTTTTACCTCCGGGTGGTCCTTCTCTCCGGCCACGATCACGGAGTACCCTTCTTCGCTCAGAAGGGAGACGAGGTCCTGGGCCTTCTTTACGAACGGGCAGGTGGCGTCCACGATATTGAGGCCTTTCTCCTTCGCGGTCCTTATCTCGTCGAGCTTGACTCCGTGAGAGCGGATGATTATGGTGCCAGAGGAGACCTCGTCGAGCCCCTTTTTGGCGTAGACATGGGACTCTTCGAGCTTCTTTACGACCTGCGGGTTATGGATTATCGGCCCGAGCGTGTATATATCGCCGGGGGTCTCTTTCGAGCATTTGTGCGCCATGTTTATGGCCCGTTTAACGCCGAAGCAGAAACCGGACGATTTGGCTATCAGTATCTCCACTCTGCGACCTCACGGCTTTATTGAAATCCCCTTGTCCTTCAAGACCTCTACGATCCTGTCGACGACCTCTTCGGCGGTCATGGCCCCGGTGTCGATGTGTACGGCGTCCTCGGCCATCTTAAGCGGGGCGGTCCGTCTGCCGGAGTCCCGCTCGTCCCTTGTCTTAAGCTCTTTGCTGACCTCTTCGGCGGTGTGCGGAGCACCCGGAGTGACCTCTTTGTGCCTCCTTTTCGCCCTCACCTCGTGGGAGGCGTCGAGGAAGACCTTGGCGTCCGCGTCCGGAAATACGACCGTGCCTATGTCCCTGCCTTCCATGACTATCGAGCCCCGCGAGCCCAGGGCCCTCTGGAAGGCCGTGAGGAGCGCCCTTACGGGTTGTTTGGCCGAGAATACCGAAGCGAGCTCGCCGGTCTTCTGCTCCCTCAACCGCGCGGCGTAGCTTACGCCGTTGACAAGCGTGTCGTGCGTCTTGAAGTCGTAGCTGAGGGCCGCTCCAGAGCAGTACTCCTTTACGGCCGTGTCGTCTGCCGGGTCTACACCCGAGTCCGCGGCGCCGAGGGCCAGGGCCCTGTACATGGCGCCGGTATCGACGTATGTCAGACCGAGTCTTAGCGCAAGGAGCCTGCTTACCGTGGATTTACCTACGCCGCCGGGCCCGTCCACGGCTATTATCGGGCCTCTTTTCTTCTCGCTCATCAGGCCTTGACGCTCTCAAGGAGGCTGAAAAAACCGGGGAAAGAGACATCCACGCTCTGCGCCCCTGCTATCTCGATACTTTTTTTGGACCTGAGGGCGGCTATCGCCATAGACATCGCTATGCGGTGGTCGCCGTGGCTTTGTACCTTCCCTCCGGGTATCTCGCCGGAAGCGCCTTCTATCACTATGCCGTCTTCCTTCTCGGTATTCTTTACTCCGACGGCCGTCAGCGACTCGGCCA
Organism: Deltaproteobacteria bacterium; assembly: GCA_016219075.1. Classification (GTDB taxonomy): domain Bacteria; phylum Desulfobacterota; class GWC2-55-46; order GWC2-55-46; family GWC2-55-46; genus JACRCH01. Next base: position 4,721 of record JACRCJ010000234.1, read on the forward strand.
TGACTGCCACCCTGTCGCTCTCTTTTAC
>JACRCJ010000235.1 GCA_016219075.1 Deltaproteobacteria bacterium
ACTTTAACCGTCTCCGCCGTTGCGGCCTGGGCCGTAAGGCCGAGCCCGAAGGCGATGTTCAGGCCGAGCAGAACCGCTTTCCCGAGTTTTTTCCATTTTCCTGTGGTTTTCATCTGCAGTCTCCTTTTCAGTTTTCAGGTTTTCAGGCGTTTATATTCAAAACCTCTTTTCCCCTTTGTTTTTGAACGTCAAAAGCCTTGTATGTATTCCACTCACCTTCACGGCAAGCGCATCCGCTGACAGGGGTATAACGCAATAGCCGTGCCAAACAGGACTTTGCGGCATAACTTGTTGAATTAATTGATTTAAACGCCCTGTGGGTGGAAAACGGAAAGAGCGGATAGTTTTTCATTTTGAAACACAGGTTGCAGAAGTTTCAATTCTCTCGAACGAGTTATTCTTAAACCAATCAGGCGGTTACAGGATTTTCCAGGAAAGAGGCTGGATATTGAAACATATTTTATTTTTGAAACATAAAGAGGGGTGAGGGAAACCGGAAAGGGAAAAGAATAGATCCGCGGCCGGTTTACGCCTTTGTGCAAAGACTTCAAGTACGGCCTTTATGTACCCTTGACAGGGGAGGGGTTTTCATTTATCATAAGGCATGGGTAACAAATGTAGCCCAATGGTGATATGGGGAAGAGAGCCCTTACAGAGCGTCAGAGAGATGTCCTCGGTTTTATAAAGGACTATATAGCCGCGAGCGGATACCCGCCGTCGCTCCGGGACATCTGCGCGCGTTTCGGCATAAAGGGCCCCAAGAACGCCGGAAAGCACCTTAAAGCCCTCGAGAAGAAGGGCTTCATAAGGAGGTCTTCCAGCATCTCAAGGGGCATAGAGGTAGTGGACTCGGCCCTTAAAAACGCCGTCTCAGTCCCAATCGCGGGCCGTGTCAGGGCCGGTTCTCCTCACCTCGCGGTAGAAGACATAGTCGGCCACATGGCGCTCGATGCCCGGTTCTTCAAATGCGCCGGCGCCTTCGTCCTGAAGGTCGAGGGCGAGAGCATGACCGGGGCCGGCATAGACGACGGGGACTACCTTGTCGTAAGGCCGCAGAACTGGGCCTCGAACGGGGAGATAGTCGTGGCTCTCATTGACAATGAAGCCACGGTAAAGAGGTTCTTCATGGAAGCGGGGGTTGTAACGCTAAAGCCCGAAAACCCGTCGATGGAGCCGATAAGGGTAGCCGGGGGCGGGCGGGAAGTAAGCGTCATAGGCAAGGTCGTATCGGTGGTGAAAAAAATCGAGTAAGGGGTTTGACCTTCCCGGAGCCGTGGGAGGCCTGTCACAGCATGGCAACTGAGATAAACGACCATATACAGGTCATAGCCGTATTCGACAACGGCATAAGGCCCGCAAAGTTCAAGTGGAGGGGGAGGACCTATCCGGTAAAGGAGATAACCTACACATGGGGGTCCAAAGACGGGGCGGCAAGCCTCGTGCACTTCTCGGTAACCGACGGGGAGACCCTCTTTGAGCTCGTCTACAACGCATCGTCTATGAAGTGGTCGCTTGAGAGGACCGAATGAGAAGGACTGTCATGCACCTTGACATGAACGCCTTTTTCGCCTCGGTGGAGCAGGCCTGCAACCCAACTCTCCGGGGCAGGCCCATAGCCGTTGTCGGCTCGGCTAAGAGGACGGTCGTGACCACGGCCTCGTACGAGGCGCGCCTCTATGGCGTTAAGACCGGCATGAACAGGTACGAGGCTAAAAAGGCGTGCCCTTCCCTCATATTCGTCACAGGGGACAACCGCAAATACATCGACACATCCGTCCGTGTCCTCGATATCCTCAAAGACTACTCCCCGGCCATAGAGGTTTACTCCATCGACGAGGCGTTCGCGGACCTGACGGGGTGCAGCGCGCTTCTCGGGAGCCCGGAGGAGATATCAAGGTCGATAAAGGAGAGGATACGCTCCTCACTCGGGCTTACATGCTCCATAGGGATCGCCCCGAATAAACTTTTGGCCAAGCTCGCCTCGGACATGAAAAAGCCGGACGGGCTCGTGGTCATAAGGGAAGAGGATGTCGGGGGGGCGCTCAAAGACCTCCCGGTCAAAGAGCTCTGGGGCATAGGCCCGCGCCTTACATCTCATCTGGCCTTGCTCGGAGTGAGGACTTGCGGCGAGCTTGCGGACTTTCCGGCAAGCATACTGAGGGAGCGCTTCGGGATAATAGGCGAGAGGCTCAAGCTCATGGGCCGGGGCATAGATAGTAGCCCCGTCGTTCCGGCAGGCGAGGAAGAGGAGGCGAAGAGCGTCGGGCACTCTACGACTCTTCCGAAGGATGTCTCGGACAGGGAGGAGATAAAGAGGTATCTACTTAAACTCTCCGAGATGGTCGGGAATCGCGCCAGAGGCCACAAGCTCAAGGGCCGCAGGGTTACTCTTACGCTCAGGTACCCGGACTTCTATACATTCAGCAGGCAGAAGAGCTTGAGCTGCCCGGCCAACGACACGAGGGTTATATTCCAGTCAGCCATTTCCATACTCGAAGGCATAAGGCTCAAGACCGCCGTGAGGCTTCTGGGCGTGTCGATATCGGAGCTGACGAAGGACTTGAAGCAGATGGAGCTTTTCGACGGCGAGAGGAGAAGAGAGCGGCTCCTCGATGCCGTCGATTCGATAAACGGCCGCTTCGGGGACTTTACCCTCACATGGGCGACTCTCTTAGAGCACAACGAACCATCCGCGGGAGTCATCTCTCCGGCGTGGAGGCCCGCGGGCGTTAAAAGGGTGAATGTGCGGTAGCTGAAAAACTCTTTTTTTAAAATTCTGAAAATCCAGAGGTTTTAAGCCCAGGGGATGGTGCGTTAAACAAAAACCCTTTAATCACAAAATTCCCTGTAGCTTGCTACAGGGATTCCTTGTAAAATCCTCCCCCTTGATGGGGGAGGGTAGGGTGGGGGTGAAAAAATGTTTTCACCCTCCCCACTTCCCGTTGCATCGGAAGAGCGCAACGGGAGCCCAGCCCTCGCAATCGAGGGAGGGGGTACTGGCGTACGGCTAATTAAAGTTCCAGGGAGATACCCCGCAGCGAGTTCCGTGGATGTTCATTAAACAAAAACCCTTTAATAATCCTCTAATCCGGGTTTTCGTATACTGGGTTCGTAAGACGCGAATACGATACAAGAGGGTTGACGGCTGAATACGGAGATAAAGACAAACGGCTTTTTGGATATACTCGCTAACCTCACGGCGATATTCACGGCAGTATCCGCCTTTTTCCTCTCATAAAACCTCCGCAACTTTTCCACTCCAACTGACTTCCGCTCCCCGGGGAGGCCCAAGGGCCTCCCCCCGCCATTTCAGGCGCCTTTCGGGATCAAGGATTTTTGAGAAATGGTCTGAGGATGAAGTTGCCGTCGGACTTAAAGACATTCTCTGCCGGTTACGCCCGAGGCGGAATGGCAAGTCTTTTAACCCGCCGTCAGCCGGGACTAATATTCCCTTAATATTTAATAAGTACAATGGAAGGCATGAAGACCGGAGGACCGCCTGTCAAGGGCGGAAAAAAAGAGAAGGAGGATACTCTGATGAAGACAAACGGGATACCCGATATTTATCGCCAACCGCGCCCTGACAGTAGGGGCGCGGTGGACCGTCCTGTTTTACAAAAGCCTGACAGCGGTCAACGAAGCTCTACGGATACAGGAAAAAGAGGTAAGAAGATGAACTGCATTATAGTACTGATAGCGCAGGTATCAGCGTTGTTAGCGACGCTTTCGCTCGCCGCCGCCCTCATCTCGGCGGCCTGTTATACTATGATATCCTGAAGCCTGCGAAACTCTCCCGCTGAACATACTCGTGCCGAAGCCCGCGGGTAGATGAAGTAGCGTTATAATCACGAGCGAGCCGTCCATGATGACCGGGTAGGGCCGGCTGAGACCCTGCCTGACAAGCGAAAAAGCCGAAGGCTGGAGGCCTCCAGCCTTCTTCTCTTTGATGGATAAAAGCGGCGGATTCTGGTAGAATGCGCTGATGGAGTCCACTACCGCGACCGGCACTACCTCTTCCTTATGAGCGATAAGCATTGCGCCCCCGGCGCCAAAGGCTTCGGCTTTGTGCTCCGGGCTTTAAAACACAGGAACTTCCGTCTCTTCTTCAGCGGCCAGCTCGTCTCGCTTATCGGCACATGGATGCAGCAGGTAGCGATAAGCTGGCTTGTCTACCGTCTCACCGATTCTCCGTTTCTCCTCGGCGTGGTGGTCTTCTCCGGCCAGATCCCTACTTTTCTTCTCGCCCCATTTGCCGGGGTTATGGCCGACAGATGGAACCGCCACAGGATACTCGTCATAACCCAGACGCTATCGATGGCGCTGGCGTTAGTTTTGTCTCTGCTGGTCCTGACGGGAGCGGTCCAGGTCTGGCACATCATCGCCGCAGCCGCTTGCCTTGGCGTCATCAACTCCTTCGACATGCCAACGCGCCAGTCATTCTTCATCCACATGATAGAGAAGCGCGAAGACCTCGGCAACGCCATAGCCCTCAACTCCTCTATCGTCAACTCGGCCCGTTTCCTGGGGCCCACAATCGCCGGGGTGCTGATAGCCGCCGCCGGAGAGGGCGTGTGCATACTCATTAACGCGATAAGCTACACAGCCGTCATCTGTGCGCTTCTTATGATGAGGATACGCCCGGAGAAGAGGGAGACTAAAGAGCAGCATGTCTTCACGGAGTTCAAGGAGGGTTTCAGCTACACCTACGGATTTGCGCCTATGCGGGCGCTCCTCTTCCTCGTAAGCCTCATAAGCCTCGCGGGTTCTCCGTACTCGGTGCTTATGCCGGTCTTCGCCAGAGACATCCTCCACGGAGGGCCGCACACGCTCGGGTTTCTGATGGGCTCGGCTGGTATAGGGGCCCTCACCGGGACTGTCTACCTCGCCTCGCGCTCCTCCATTCGGGGCCTCGGCAAAGTCATCGTCGTTGCCACGGCAGCTCTGAGCACGGGCATCATAGCCTTTTCACTCTCAAGGTATGTCGCGCTCTCCATGTTCTTCATCTTCTTCGCGGGCTTCGGGATGATGGTCAATATGGCATCGGCAAACACCATACTCCAGACTATAGTCGACGACAACAAGAGGGGGCGCGTCATGAGCTTCTATACGATGTCGTTCATGGGCATGGCCCCGTTCGGAAGCCTGCTGGCGGGGTACGCCGCCAGCAGGATAGGCGCGCCCGACACGCTCGTGATAGGAGGCTCCATATGTTTTGCCGGGGCGATACTCTTCGCCAGGAACCTCCCTAAACTCAAAGAACACATAAGCCCCATATACGCAAAAAAAGGCATCTGACACAGAACCCTAAGGGTCTTTGGGGGAAACCATCCGCAGAAATACCTTTCAACCGCGCGGCAACGGTCCTCTCCCCCGGAAAGACGGCAACGAACGCTCCGGGTCTTCAAGGACAAGTCCTTTACGGTAGTGACTTTGATGTTGTTTTCTGCTAATCTTTTCCCGTATGAACCATCAAGGGCTTAAAGACCCGGGGTTTTCAGAGCGTTAAAAACACAAGTTCTCCCGCGCCTCGGCGGCCTTAAGGCGGCTCTGCGAAAAAAACCGTTTCACTCCTGTTGCGGCCGGTCAAACGGCACGGGACAAAAATCTCTTTACGCGGGTCTTTTATGGACGATATCAGGGGAGGGAAGAACGGGCCGCAGTCCGTCCTTCTCGAAGCGTTCGCAAAGCTCACATCCAGAGAGGTCTCGGAGTTGTTCTCGCTCGTGACCGAGGGGGCCGCCAGGAAGGGTTTCACCTACCAGAGGCACGGCGGCAGGATCGAGACCATACAGCTGATGCTTCTGCCCACTTTTTTCACCGACCCCCAGGTCGCCTACCTCCACGGAGTGTCGCGCGCCGTCAAAAGGGGGGTGGAGGCCGTGTGGAAGGAGTACTTCAACGACAGCGAGATACAAAGGCTTCTGCCGTTGAACCCGGTCGAATACGGGTGGCTGAAGGGCCTCAAGCCGGTTGGCCCCGATGGGGGGCCTGAAGGCGGGGTCCCCTTGTGGTACAGGCTGGACGCGCACGCGCACATGAAGGAGTCAGACTGGAAGGACGGGATCTCGGTATTCGAGATAAACGCCTGCGCCGTCGGAGGCATACATTACAGCCCCGTGGCCGAATCGCTCTTCTCCGGGATAATACTCCCGTTTCTCAAGCCCCGCCTCCCTAAACTCCCCCCGATCAGGAAGAACCCGGACTTGAGGGACCTTTTGTTCGGGCTCATGGAACACCACGCCGCCGCCATAGGCAGAAAGACGCTCACGGTGGTCTTCTCGGAGGACACTACTCTTGAGGAGGGGATAACCGAAGGCCCTTATATCGTAGAGTACCTGAGGAGCAAAGGTGTAGCGGCTCATCTTGCCGACCCCAGGGACCTCTATGTGAAGGAGGACGACCTCTTCTACAGGGACGACCCCGTGGACATGGTCTACAGGAACTTCGAACTCGGCGACATGATCGAGATGGAGGAGAACGGCGACAACATCGAGGGCGTGAAGTTCGCCTTTTCCAACAACCGCGTCATCTCGTCTCTGGCCGGCGACCTCGACCACAAGAGCATGTGGGAGGTCCTTGCCTGCGGGAGGTTTGATAAATACTTCTCGAAGGAGGACGCCGCCGTCTTCAAAAAACACCTCCTGTGGACCCGTACGGTGGCCGAGCGCAGGACCGAAGGGCCCCTGGGCCCCGTCGTTGACCTTGCCGGGTTCATGGCGAAGAACAGGGAGACCCTTGTCCTGAAGCCAAACCGCCTCTTCGGGGGCACGGGAGTGACTATCGGCAGGAACGCCTCCGCTGGCGATTGGGAGAGGCTGATAGATGAGGCGCTCAAGGAAGAGGGCCACTGGGTCGTACAGTCCTTCAACGCCCCGGAGCGCGCGGTCTTTCCGCTCTTCGAGGGCGACCGCCTGGTATTCGAGGACCACAACATAGTCTACGGCTTCTCGTCGACTTCCGAGGGGACCGGGGTCCTCGGAAGGGTTTCTAAAGAGGATGTCGTGAATGTCGCGCAGCAGGGCGGTATGATGCCCGTGATGCGCGTTTAACAGGAGAGTCTTTTGAGAGTTCTGCTCAAAACGGCAGTCGATTACCTCAGGAAAAAAGGGGTCGAGTACGGGGATGCGCGCTTCGAGCGCATAACGACCGAGTCGATACAGGTAAGAGACGGCGTCATAGAGGGCTTTTCCACCGACTCTTCCGCCGGTATCGGGATAAGGGTCGTGTACAGGGGGGCCTGGGGCTTTGCCTCGACCAACATGGCCACGGAAAAGGACGCCGTCAGGGCCGCGGATGAGGCGCTGGCGATAGCCGCGGCCTTCTCGTCCGTAAACCAGGTGAAGGTCAGGCTTTCCGAGGCCCCGGCCCATGTAGACGCCTACTCCACCCCGTTCAGGGTCGATCCCTTTATGGTGGCTCCGGAGGAGAAGATCGGCAGGCTCATAGAGGTGACCACCGAGGCCGGGCGCTACAGGGACATCGCCGTGACCGAGGCGTTCATGGAGTTTACGCGCCTCGACAAGGAGTTCGTAAGCACCGAAGGCTCAGAGATAACCCAGTCGCTCCTTACCAGCGGGTGCGGCTACCATGTGATAGCCGAGGACGGCCACGACGCTCAGACCCGGTCGTATCCCGACTCCCACCACGGGCTCTTCTCGGCCAAAGGCTACGAGCACATAGACGAGCTCGACATGATGGGCAGCATTGAGCGGGTCGCCGGGGAGGCAAGGGCGCTCCTTAACGCCAAGGAGTGCGCCTCAGGCACTAAAGACATCATCATAGACGGCCCGCAGATGGCCCTCCAGATACACGAGTCGTGCGGACATCCGGCGGAGCTCGACAGGGCCCTGGGCTCCGAGATAAGTTTCGCAGGCGGAAGCTTCCTCTCTACGGACAAGATGGGATCCTACAGGTACGGCTCCGGTCATGTGAACCTCTACGCCGACCCCAACCACCCCGGAGGGGCCGGGACCTACAAGTACGACGACGAGGGCGTGAGGACCGAGAGGGTGGATATCGTAAGGGAGGGGGTCTTCACCGACTATCTCTCTTCACGCGAGGGGGCCGCCGTCATAGGCAAAAAGAGTAACGGCTCGATGAGGGCGGGGGGGTGGAACAGGCTCCCGATAGTGAGGATGAGCAACATCTGCATCGAACCCGGCGAGGTCTCTCTGGAGGACCTCATAGCCGACACCAAGGACGGCCTCCTCCTGTCCACGAACAGGAGCTGGTCGATAGACGACTTGAGGCTCAACTTCCAGTTCGGCGCAGAGATAGCCTACGAGATAAGAAACGGCCACCTCGGCCGCGTCTTCAAAAACCCCGTCTACTGCGGGATAACGCCTGGGTTCTGGGCCTCGTGCGACGCGGTATGCTCAAAAAAAGACTGGAAGATGTGGGGCCTGAACAGTTGCGCCAAGGGCGAACCAGTGCAGGTCATAAGCGTCGGCCACGGCGCCTCCCCGGCAAGGTTCCGGGGCGTGTCGGTCGGGATGGCGAAAGGGTGAAGCCATGCTTTTGAAAGAAAAGATACTTGAAGAGGCCGGCGCGATCATAAAGAGCGCCGGGGCCGAAAGCGCCGAGGTCGTCGTGCACAGGGAGTCGACAAGCACTTTACGCTACGCCGGGTCCTCCTTCCACCAGGGCGGGAAAGAGACCGACTGCACGGCATACATAAGGGTGATAATCGGCAGGAAGGTCGGGGTAGCCTCCACTAACTCGCTTGAGGCCCCGGAGTTGAAGGATTGCCTCAATAGGGCGTTGAGTATCGCCGGGCACACCGGGAAAGAGCCTTTCGACTTGAGGCTTCCGGGCCCCTCGGAGTATCCGCCGGTGGAGTCCTGGTTCGAGCGGACGGCTACGGTGACCGAAAAAGAGAAGGCGGATATCATCGCCGGGTGCTTCAAGAAGGCCGGGGCAAGGGGGGTGCTGCACTCCGGCTCCCTTACCACATCGGAGGGCGAGGTGGCGGTCTTGAACTCCAACGGTGTCTCGGCGTACCACCCGTACACCTCGGCCCATTTAAGCGCCGTCGCCACAAGGGGGGCGGCCTCCGGATACGGCAGCGCCGTCTCCAAGGACTTCTTCAACATCGACCTGCCAGGAGTGATGAATAACGCCGTCGAGGACTGCCTGATGGGGCTTGACCCCGCGCATCTTGAGCCAGGGGCCTACAGGGTCCTTTTTTCTCCCCACGCGGTCTCAGAGCTCCTTGAGTGGCTCTCGTACACCGGTTTCGGCTCAA
>JACRCJ010000236.1 GCA_016219075.1 Deltaproteobacteria bacterium
ATCACCATCATGGCGAAGAACACCGCCGTGGAGTACGGCGGGGTCAAGATAAACATCGTCGACACCCCGGGCCACGCCGACTTCGGCGGAGAGGTCGAGAGGACGCTTAAAATGGTAGACGGAGTCCTCCTTCTCGTGGACGCCTCCGAGGGGCCTCTCCCCCAGACTCGCTTCGTTCTGAAGAAGGCCCTTGAGCTCAAGCTCACCCCGATACTCGTGATAAACAAGATCGACAGGCCTGACGCCAGGATCCAGGAGGTCTTGAACGAGGCCTACGACCTCTTCATAGACCTTGACGCCACGGAAGACCAGCTCGACTTCCCGATAGTCTACACGAACGCGAAGAAGGGCACGGCCACCGCGAAGCTGGATGCGCCTTCCGAGAACCTCAAGCCCCTCTTCGAGCTCATCGTCAATACCGTCCCGCCCCCGGCGGGCGACCCTGACGGGGTCTTGCAGCTCCTTGTGACCAACATCGACTACAGCGACTACGTCGGAAGGCTCGCCATCTGCAGGGTCTTTTCAGGGACAATAAAGGCCGCCGACAATGTCGCCATGATACACGCGGACGGAAAGCTGATAAAGTGCAAGATCTCCGCCCTCTATGTATTTCAGGGCCTCGAAAGGGCCCCGGCCGGCTCGGCCTCGGTCGGCGACATCGTTGCGCTTGCCGGGATCGAGGGGATCACCATAGGCGACACCGTCACGGACGCCGAGAACCCGCAGCCGCTGCCGAGGATAACGGTCGATGAGCCCACCATCTCCATGGTATTCTCCGCCAACACCTCGCCCTTCTCGGGCAAAGAGGGCAAATATGTGACGGCCAGGAACATCAGGGACAGGCTCGAAAAAGAGCTCCTCTACAATGTCTCCATAAGGGTCGATTTCGAGAGGGCCGACTCCTTCAAGGTCATGGGCAGAGGCGAGCTCCAGCTCGCCATACTGATAGAGATGATGAGAAGGGAAGGCTACGAGATGTCGGTATCGATGCCCGAGACCATCACCAGGACGATAGACGGGGTCCTTAACGAGCCTATGGAGCACCTCGTCATAGACATACCCGAGGACTTCATAGGACCGGTGACCCAGCAGGTCGGGGCGCGCAAGGGCAAGATGCAGAAGATGCAGAACAACGGCCACGGCAGGGTCCGCCTCGAGTTCAGGATACCGTCGAGGGGGCTCATCGGCTTCAGGTCCCAGTTCCTCACGGACACGAAGGGCACCGGACTCTTGAACCACATCTTCGACGGTTACGAGCCGTGGCACGGCCCTATCTCAAAAAGGCAGTCCGGGGTGCTTGTCGCCGACAGGACCGGCGTGACCACGATATACGCGCTCTTCGGACTCCAGCCCAGGGGGACTCTCCTCGTAAAGGAGAGCACGCCCGTGTACGAGGGGATGATCGTCGGCGAGAACTCCAGGGAGAACGACATGGATGTGAACGCCGTCAAGGAAAAGAAGCTCACGAACATGAGGGCCTCCGGCTCGGACGATTCCATGATGCTCTTCCCCCCGAACATCCTGAACCTCGAACAGGCGCTCGAGTTCATAAAGGAGGACGAGCTCGTTGAGGTGACCCCGCAGTCGATAAGGCTCAGGAAAAAGGTCCTCGAATCCAACAGGAGGCCGAAACAGAAGAACGGCTGACGGACTCCTGAACCTTTTTCGCGGATATGGCCCCCAAAGACTCTCTTTTGAAGCCTTTACTTATCCGATGAACCCTCCCCGGTTAAAGCCCCCCGGGTTTTCTGAACATTAAAAATAAAAAAACCCCCGGAACCGGGGGTTTTTTTTTGGGACTGAAGGTCTTTGATGGCAAGGTCCGCATCCCCCCCATTGTCTACAGGCCCCTCAGGAGGAGCCACCATACCGCGATGCTCGCAATGTAACCGAGGGCCACGGCAAATGTCCATTTCAGGTGCGCCGCGAAGGTGTAGAGGTCCCTTCTTACGCCCATTACCGCCACACCCGCGGCCGACCCGATGGAAAGAAGGCTTCCGCCCGTGCCCGCCGTGAGCGTTATGAGGAGCCACTGGTCGAGCCCCATATTCGGGTCCATCTGCAGTACCGCGAACATGACCGGGATGTTGTCTATTACGGCCGAAATCACCCCGATGGCGACATTGGCCGTGGTGTTGCCGAGCCCGCCGTAAAGTTCGGTGCTCAACAGGGCGAGGTACCCGATGTACTGGAGCGCCCCGACGGCTATGATTATGCCGAAGAAGAAGAGAAGGGTGTCGAACTCGGCCCTTTCGATCTTGCGGAATATGTTGAACTGGTCCTCCGTGGTCTTGTGACCGTTGCTCCTCTTCAAGTGCCAGCCGAGGAACATCAGGAACCCGAGGCCCGTCATCATGCCCAGAAACGGCGGGAGGTGAAGGAACTGGTGGAAGGAGACCGCCGTGGCGATTGTGAAGAAACCGAGGAAGATGGTCCTTCTGGCGCCGGGCTTCATCTGTACGCTCAGAAGCGCGCCCTCGGGCTTGCCCTTCGGGAGGAAGAAGAACATGATGAGGGCCGGCACGAACCAGTTTACTATCGACGGGACGAAGATGTACAGGAACTGCAGCGTATCGACCTTGTGCGCCGTCCAGACCATCAGGGTCGTTATGTCGCCGAACGGGCTCCAGGCGCCCCCGGCGTTGGCCGCCACTATTATGTTGACGAACGAGGGCACTATGTAGGACCTGTTAGAGCTTACCGCGCTTACGACCGTCGCCATGAGAAGCGCGCTTGTGAGGTTGTCGGCCACGGCCGAGAGGAAGAAGGTTATTACGCCGGTTATCCAGAAGAGCGTCCTGTAGCTGAACCCCTTTTTTATGAGCCAGGACTTCAACGACTCGAATACGAGCCTCTCCTGGAGGCTGTTTATATAGGTCATGGCCACCAGGATGAAGAAGAAGAGCTCGGCTATCTCCTCGAGGAGTTCTTTTACATGCCCCCCCGCCCCGTGGCCGCCTCCGTGCATGGCCTCGTAGAACGCTATGAGCGCCCAGAGCAGACACCCTATGAGGATGACCGGCTTGGACTTCCTCAGGTGAAGTTTTTCCTCGAATATTACGAGAGCATACGCCAGAACAAAGGCGAAGAGGCTCACAAAGCCCACCCATGAATGTGTCAATTCTTGCATCAGTCATCCTCCGGGAAAATTTTCGTTATTTTTATTTAATGACCCGGGCCGCTTTCCGGGGTATCTGAAAACAACCTATGTTATTAGATGTTTTGTATTGTTTTTAACAAAACACCAGGTCCATTGCGTAGCGAGCATAAAGGAGAGCGAGCGAGCAAGCCTCTGTATTTATTGCGCGCGAGCTTGCAAGCGACGAGCAATAGCCCCGAGGCGCGCGGCAGCGCGCAAAAAGGCCTAATGTATTGCGCAGGAAGCTACCGGGTATTAGACCCTAAGAGAGAATAAAAAAAGGCCAACGAAAGCACTTTAGTGTTTCCGTTGGCCTCTCTCCCGTGTGTCAGATTACCAGGGGCGCGTCAGTCCGCTTCCCAACAGGCGTTCAAAGTACAAAAATTCTATATAAAAGTCAAGCCTTACCGAGACCGGGGCTTTTTTTAAACCGGTTAAAGTATGGTCTTCAAAGCGCCGATAATAAGGATGACCTGAAGACTTGGGACATGGACGGTTACGGGTTTTACGCATCCCCGGCACGGCAACTCCAAAGGATTGATTTTTTAGCGATTTGCTTATATAATATTGTGGAATGTTTCTAAGAGACAGGCTCCCGGAAGCAGCTTTTCCGGGAGCCCCCGGACCGTCCCATCCAAGCCCGTTCTCCTTCTCTTGAAAACCCCTCCATAATGAACCCTCCCCGGGCTTGAAAACCCCTGGGTTTTCAGAACGTTAAAAATAATCATCCCTTGAAGCTTGCGCAAATTCAAATTCAGCGGAGCTTTATGAAAAGACCTTCTTTCTCGCTCTCAAAAAAGGCCTTGCTCGCCGTCGTTGTGATACTCCTTCCCATAC
>JACRCJ010000240.1 GCA_016219075.1 Deltaproteobacteria bacterium
GCTCCCGTTGCGCTCTTCCGATGCAACGGGAAGCGGGGAGGGTGAAAACATTTTTTCACCCCCACCCTTCCCTCCCCCATCGAGGGGGAGGATTTTACAAGGAAACCCTGTAGCAAGCTACAGGGAATTTTGTGATTAAAACAGGCGTTTTAAGTTTCAGGCTTCCGCTCCGCAGCACTTCTTGTACTTCTTGCCGCTTCCGCAGGGACACAGGTCGTTCCTGCCTATCTTATCGCCAAGACGGACGACAGGCTCTTCCTTCGCTTCTTCCTCCGGCTCTTCGCCTCTGCTGTATGTGACCTTCTGCTCCTTGTGCCGGGGGTTGTGCGCGGGCTTGGGTTCCGGTTTGGGCTCGGGCCGCGCATGCGCAGGCACATGCTGCGGCGGCGGGGCCTCTTCCCTTCTTATCTGGACCTTGAAGAGCCTCTCGCAGACCTCGGACTTGAGCCTGAATATCATATTGACGAACATGTCGAAGCCCTCTTTCTTGTACTCCTGCAGAGGGTTCTTCTGGCCGTAGCCACGGAGGCCTATCCCGCCCTTCAAGTGGTCCATCGAAAGCAGGTGGTCCTTCCAGAGGGTGTCGAGCGTATGTAGCATGATGACCTTCTCGAACTCGGCGAACGGCCCGTCGCCGACAATGGCTACCTTGTCGTTATACGCCCGCCACGCCTTCTCAACGATTATCTCCGCGAGCTCGTCGCGCTTTCCGGCGTTCTTTACCTCAGGCTCTTCGAGGTTTACCCCGAACTGCCTGACGGAGCCGTCGAAGACCGGTTTCAGGTCCCACTCCTCGGGATGCGCCCTCTCGTCGATATTGGAGTTGACCATGTCTTCGGCCATCTCGACGCTGAACTCCCTGACCATGCCGCGAAGCCCCGCCTGAGAGAGTATCTGTTTTCTGTATCCGTAGACCACCTCTCTCTGCTGGTTCATGACATCGTCGTACTCAAGGAGATGCTTTCTTATGTCGAAGTTGTGCGCCTCGACCTTCTTCTGCGCGTTCTCTATCGCCCTTGACACAAGGCCGTGCTCGATCGGCACGTCCTCGTCCATGCCGATCCTGTTCATGATGGAGGCTATCCTGTCGGAGCCGAAGATCCTCAACAGGTCGTCTTCGAGCGAGAGATAAAAACGCGACGAACCCGCGTCTCCCTGCCTGCCCGCCCTTCCCCGGAGCTGGTTGTCAATGCGCCTGGACTCGTGCCTTTCGGTGCCCAGGATATGCAGGCCCCCGAGCGCCTTTACCTGCTCCTTCTCCCGCTCGCACTGGGCCCGGGCCGCTTCAAGGGCCTTCCTGTAGGCGTCCGTGTGGTCGTCCTTGCCGGCGCTGGACGCGGCCAGGAACTCGGGGTTGCCCCCGAGGAGTATGTCGGTGCCCCTGCCGGCCATGTTGGTAGAGAGCGTCACGGCCTTCAGGCGCCCGGCCTGAGCGACTATCTCGGCCTCCCTCTCATGCTGCTTGGCGTTCAACACATGGTGCGGCACGCCGTGGTTTCTAAGGAGCTGCGAGAGTTTTTCGGAATCGTCTATGGAGATGGTGCCGACAAGGACGGGCCTGCCCAGCTTGTACCACTCCTCTATCTCTTTTATGACGGCCCTGAACTTCTCCTTCTTGGTCTTGTAGACCAGGTCCGAGCCGTCTATCCTCGCGAGGGGCTTGTTGGTCGGGATGATCACGACCTCGAGTTTGTAGATGGAGTGGAACTCGGAGGCCTCGGTGTCGGCGGTGCCGGTCATGCCCGCGAGCTTGTCGTACATCCTGAAGTAGTTCTGGAATGTGACGGTGGCAAGGGTCTGGTTCTCGTTCTCTATCTTTACCTTCTCCTTGGCCTCCACCGCCTGATGAAGCCCGTCGCTCCAGCGCCTTCCGGGCATCAGCCTCCCGGTGAACTCATCGACGATTATGACCTGGCCGTCCTTGACGACATAGTCAATGTCCCTGTGCTTGAGCACATGGGCGTACAGGGCCTGGTTCACATGGTGGAGCGTCTCTATGTTGGCCGGGTCGTAGAGGTTGTCGATATTCAGAAGGTCCTGGACCTTCTCAACGCCCTCGTCGGTAAGAAGGACCTGCTTGGCCTTCTCGTCGACCGTGTAGTGGGCCTCTTTCTTGAGGCCCGGCATGATCCTGTCTAACACATAGTACTTGTCGGTCGAGTCCTCCGTGGGCCCCGATATGATAAGCGGCGTCCTGGCCTCGTCTATAAGTATGGAGTCGACCTCGTCGACGATGGCGAAGTGCGGGTCCCTCTGCACGTATTCCTCGAGGGAGAACTTCATGTTGTCCCTCAGGTAATCGAACCCGTACTCGTTATTGGTGCCGTATGTGATGTCGGCAAGGTACGCCTCCTTGCGGGTCACGGGCTTCAAGTGTATGAAGCTCGACCCGTCCCCGAGGTATTCGGGGTCGTACAGAAAGCTCGCCTCGTGCTGTATTATGCCGACCGAGAGGCCGAGCATATGGTATACGGGGGCCATCCAGCGGCTGTCCCTTCTGGCCAGGTAGTCGTTGACCGTGACAAGGTGCGCCCCTCTGCCGGTAAGGGCGTTCAGGTACAGGGGAAGGGTGGCAACAAGGGTCTTGCCTTCGCCGGTCTTCATCTCGGCTATCTTTCCCTCGTGCAGTACCGTTCCGCCGATAAGCTGGACGTCGAAGTGGCGCATCTTAAGCTTTCTCCACGCCGCCTCCCTTACGGCCGCGAAGGCCTCGGGCAAGAGGTCGTCCGTAGTCTTACCGGCCGCAAGCTCTTCCTTGAACCGTGCCGTAAGGTCCTTGAAACCCTCATCGGGTATCGCCTTCATCTTCGGTTCGAAGGCGTTTATCTGATCGATTACAGGGAGGATCCTTTTGACCTCCCTTTCGTTTCTACTCCCGAATACCTTCTTAAGCAGGCTGTTGAACATGTCTCTCCGTTATACCTTCATATTTTTACCGCCGGACGCGGCCGTTTATTTTTAATCCCCTGTCGGGGTTTAATTCCCCGCGGCTTGCCGCGTAGGCTGACTAACGATATTTCCTTCGAATACCCCGCTGCTTGCGGCGGGGCGGTTTATTGTTCTGAAAACCAGGGGTTTTAAGCCCAGCGAGTGTTCATTCCAAAAAAACTGATAATCAAACAATCAGCTTAACATAATTATACAAACTTTTCCATAGCGGATAAACCTTTTTTTTCCCGTCCGGCAATGGCGCGAAAAGCGCGCAAGTGGGGCGCGGGAAAGAGGCCCGCAAAACGGAAAAGCCCCGCGGGGTTTCTCCGGCAGGGCTTTTCTTGACGGTCTGTACGGGCCTTTCCGGCTCGTACCGGATCAGTTAAGTATGTACTTGGCTGGGTTTACGGTTACTCCGTTAAGGGATACCGAGTAGTGGAGGTGCGGTCCCGTCGAGCGGCCGGTATTGCCGATAGTGCCGATCTCCATGCCTCTTTTTATCTTCTGCCCGGCCCTGACCTTTATCTCGGAGAGATGCCCGTAAGTGGTCTTTATCCCGTAGCCGTGCGATATGGCGGCCATCTTCCCAAGGCCCGTGTCCGCGCCCGTTTGCACGACGATGCCGTCGGCCGGAGCGATGACCGGAGTGCCTACGCGATTGGCTATGTCAAGCCCGCTGTGCATCTGAGGAAAACCAGTAAACGGGGAGATCCTCTCGCCGAAGGCAGATGTCACCCATCCGCGCGCGGGCCATATCGAAGGCGTTGCGGCAAGGAAGCTGGACTTCTTCATGAGATATTCCTGAAGCTCGGTGAAGCTGTTCTCCTGGGACCTGGCCATCTCTTCGAGCTGAACGATCTCGTCGCGCATCTTTTTTACAAGCTCGTCCTTTTTGGCGCCTGGGGTGCTGAAGTAGTTCTCCTCGGCCGAGGAGTCTCCGCCCATGCCCATGAGCCGGTCCTGGCCTCCGGCGTTCCTGGGCTCCGAGATGTTGGCTATGATGCGTATCTTCCTGTCGAATATATTGAGCTTGGCGATCTGCGACTCGAGGTCCTTTATCTTGCCGGAGAAGGTCTGCAGTTCTATCCTCTGAGCGGTGTTCTCTTTCTTGAGGGTCGAGAGAGAAAAATAATTTGTCTTGAGCCTGGCGTAGTCAAAGACGACGAACGAAAAGACTAAAAAGAGAAAAACGCTCGCGGCACCAAAGGCCTTCAGGAGCCTGAACGGTACCTTGAGCTGTCTTGACCTGGAAGCGTCGTTCGTAAGAACGAAAAGAGTCAAAAATCGCTTATCCAACTTGCGGCCCCCCTTTCTTTAGAGATTATTTTTTAAAAGCGAAAAACATGATGTCGGCAGAGAATTTTTAAGATCTCTTAAGTGCCCGGGAAAAACGCGGTGACTGACCCTGATGAAAGTCTGCTTGACTGAAGGACTCTTCCGTTACGCCTGTAAAACCCGCCGGCAGGATTAGCAGGGACCGGGCCGTTTCAGGACCCGGTAAACCGGCACGGAGGATAAAATCGTTAGAATTGGTTAGCATACCGTCAGAGTGTTGTCAAGCTTTTTAAATTCCATCCCCTGCCGCTTTTCCGCCCCCGTCCGTAAGCGCTTCCAGGACCCGTTATGCGCTATTGACCGCAGTCTATAACAGATGCGCCGGTAAAACCGTGACCCCGGTCACTCCATGTACAGAAGTATCCTGCCTTTTTCTATTTTAATATAGCCGTCTTGCGTCATCTTCTTAAGGGCCCTGCTTACGACCTCCCTCGAAGAGCCTATCATGGCCGCCAACTCCTCGTGCGTGGGCCTTTCTATCGCCACGACCTTTTCTTTCGCCGCCGCCCCTTCCTTGGCCATCCCTATGAGGGTGTGCGCTATGCGGCCGCAGACGTCCAGGAGCGCCAATCCCCCTATCTGGCGCGTGGCCTCGCGGAGCCTGCCCGTGAGGTAGGCGAAAAACCTCATGTAGACCTTGTGGTGCGTGGAGAGGTACTCTATGAAAGCGGACTTGCTTATGACAAGGCACTCAAGGTCCTTTACCGCCTCCACATTGGCCGATCTCGGCTTGTCGTCTATGATCGACATCTCTCCGAACATATCTCCCTCGTTGAGTATCGAGAGTACTATCTCCCTGCCTTCCTCTCCGTAGAGCGTGACCTTGACCCTTCCCGAGATGATGAAGTATACCGCGTCCCCGCTCTCGCCTTCGATTATCACCTGCGAGCCCGACGGCCATGACCTGACCTCGCCCCTGGTGATCATGCCGGTTATGTAGAAGGGCTCAAGCCCCTTGAAAAGCGGGTTACGCGCCAGGACCTCCTCGGTCCTTACCTCTTTATTATTCTCCTGGTTCTTTGTCGTCATGTTCCGCTCGCCTCTAATTCGGTTATGAGGAGGCTCGGAGCGCCTATGGACCCTATGAACCTGATATCGGCTCCAAGGCCCCCGACCTTTAGAAAAAGTTCGAGAAGGTTGCCCGATACGGCCATGCCCCTTACCGGATAGGCCGCCTTCCCTCCCTCGACCATGAACCCCGCGGCGCCTAAAGAAAAATCCCCGTTCACGGTGTTTATCGTGTGAACGCCCAGGAGTTCCGTGATGAAAAGCCCGCTATCGATCTCCCGGAGGAGCCCTTCAAGGGGCTTCTCCCCCTTCTCTATGTAAAGGTTGGATATCCCTATCCCGGGAAGCCCCTTGAAGTTGGACCTCGACGCGTTCCCGGTAGACCTCCCGCCGGCTCTTTTCCCCCAGTAGGTGTCGTACAGATACCCGGTAAGCACCCCCCTGTCAAGAAGCGGGGTCTTCTCCCTCGGCGCCCCTTCTCCGTCAAAAGACGATGTCGCCCAGCCGCCGGCCATCACCCCGTCGTCCCAGATATTCAGGAGGCTGGAGGCTACGTCTTTTCCGGCCTTTCCGATGAGCATGGACTTGCCTTTCTGCACATTGTCGCCCAGAAACGACCCGGCGAGCGCCTCGAGGAGTTCGCACGCTACCGTGTTCTCTATGACGGCAGGGCACCTGACGGTCTTGATGCTACGCGCCCCAAGGCTCCTGCAGGCGTTTTTTCCGGCCCTGCGGCCTATCTCCTCAGGGTCTATGGAGGCCCTGTCGTGGCCCATGCCTATCTCCCAGCCCATCTGCGACTCCCCGTTCTCCTCGGCCACGGCCGTGACGGAAGCCGAGTAGAAGGTCGCCCTGTGCGTGATGTCCACGCCGTTGGAGTTGACTATGCGCGAGGTATGCAGGGTCTCCGAGTAGGACGCCTTCCTGACCCTCTTGACCCTCGCGTCAAAACCCATGGCGCTCTTTTCTATCATGAGGGCCGTCTTTATCTTCTCCTCCTCGGCGACCTCTTTGAAAGAGCCGTCGAAGATGCCGAGCCCTTCTTCGCCCGGCGCCAGCGCGCTCTCCGGCGGGAATACGAGGTACTCATCCGGGCTCGCCTCAAGGCTCCCGGAAAGAGCGCTCCCGACGAGCCCTTCCAGCGCCTCTCCGGTAAGGACGCTTGAGAAACCGAACCCGAGCTTTTTATTCGAGATGGTACGGAGGCCCACGCCGGTGTTCGAGCGGACCTTGAGGGAATCGATCTCGGCGCCCTTGGCCTCGACGCCGAACCCCTCCTCGTGCGAAAAAAATATCTCGAAGGAATCGGCCTTGCCCTTAAGAAGCCTTCTGAGCGTATCAACGGCCGGGCCTGAGGCCGCGGCGCCCGGGTCTTTAACGGTTGGCTTCACAGGACCCCCCGGCGGTACGGCGCTCTAAAAAAACCCTTCATTTTATCTCCGTTATCACGGCGTTCTCGTCGCAGTTCGGGAACTTTATGCACCTGATGCAGTCGCCCCAGATCTTGTGCGGGAGAACGTCCTTGTTTATCGGCCTGAACCCGAGCTTCTTGAAGAACTCGGTCCTGTAAGTGAGCGCGAACACTTTTTTAAGTCCGAGCTCAGCGGCCTCTTCAAGACACGCTTCCACAAGCTCTTTGCCGATCCCCCTTCTCGTGAACTTCTCCCTGACGGCCAAAGACCTTATCTCGCCCATGTCGTCGGAGCAGATCTGCAGGGCGCATATCCCCACAATCGCCCCCTTGACCTCGTAGACGAAGAACGCCCTTATCCCGTCGAGTATCTCGGAGACCGGGCGGTTGAGCATCACGCCCTTCTTTGAGAACGCCTCGATGATGGCGTGTATCGCCTCGGCGTCGCCTAATACGGCTTTCCTTACCAACTGTCCTCTTTCCTTTCGGCTTCAGCAGTCTTAAGCCCGGCGGCAGGGTCATTCGCCGGGGCCGCCCCCGGCCCTGGCCTTCCTGCCCGCTCCCTTCATCTTTTTGGAGGCGAGGCTGCGGGCGGCGCCCACAAGTTCGCTTGCGTGCTGTCTCGTTATCTCCGTTACCTTCATGCCGCCGAGCATCCGGGATATCTGCTCGAGGCTCTCCGAGTCTCCGAGCGCGCTAACCGATGTCGTCGTCCTTCCGGAGGCGGTCTTCTTCTCGACCCCGAAGTGCCTGTCGGCGAACGCC
>JACRCJ010000241.1 GCA_016219075.1 Deltaproteobacteria bacterium
ACTTTGGAACAGAAGACCGGATGGCGAAGACGAAGAAGAGATTCCTGGTATTGGGCGTCGGCAACATCCTTCTGAAGGACGAAGGCCTCGGCGTAAGGGCCGTTGAGTATATCCGCGAGAGATACTCCGTTCCTGAGTCCGTCTCGCTGGTGGACGGCGGGACCGGCGGGTTGAACCTCTTGTCCCTCATGAGGGACTTCGGCCATATAATAATCGTCGATGCCGTGGCCCCGAGGACCGCTCCGGGGACGCTCTACAGGATACCCGGCAAGATGCTGCCCAAGACCCCTTTGCTTATGACAACGGCGCACCAGCTCGGAGTGAAGGAGATGCTGGCCATAGCCGCCCTCGAAGGCTACGACCCGGATGTGGTCATCATCGGGATGGAACCCAAGGAGGTCTCCGCCGGCCTGGAGCTCTCAAGCGTAGTTCGGGAGAAGCTCCCGGAGGCGGCCGGGATGGTGGCAAAGGAGCTTCAAGGGTTGGGGGTGGATATCAGGGAGATGGACTCGCGTGCATGAGATGTCGATAACCCGGAGCATGATGGAGATAGTCAGGGAAGAGATGGACAGGCACGGGGTCAAAAGCCTCAAGAGGCTCAAGGTCCGGATCGGGGAGCTGACGGCCGTGGAGCCCGAGGCCCTCAGGTTCTGCTTCGAGGCGTATGTGAAGGGGACCCCGCTTGAAGGGGCGGTTCTTGAGATAGAGGATGTCCCTCTGATGGGTTGGTGCGCGCAGTGCTCAGCCGAGTTCCGCATGGAGTACTTCCTGCGGGCCTGCCCGGAGTGCGAGGGCGCTTCGGTGACAAAGACTACCGGGCACGAGCTCGACATTGTGTCGATGGAGGCGGAGTAAGAGATGCACGAGATACTGATTGAACAGGGGATACTCTCCAAAAACGACGAGATAGCCGGAAAGAACAGAGAGTGGCTTCGCGCCCGCGGGGTCTTCTCGATAAACATGGTGAGCTCTCCGGGGTCAGGCAAGACCTCGATAATAGAGAAGACGGCCGGGCTTGTAAACGGGCTTCTGAAGCTCGCCGTAATAGAAGGCGACATGGAGACGGACCTCGACGCCGAGAGGATAAGAAGGCACGGCATCCCGGCAAAGCAGATAACCACGGGGAGGGCATGCCACCTTGACGCACACCAGGTGCACCATGTGCTGCCCTGGGTCTTTGAGCAGGGCGGGATAAGGCTCCTTATCATAGAGAATGTCGGCAACATGGTATGCCCCGCGGAGTACGACCTCGGAGAGGAGATGAAGGTCGCGGTGATGAGCGTTACCGAGGGCGACGACAAGCCCCTCAAGTACCCGGCCCTCTTCAGCGCCTCTGAGGCGCTCATCATAAACAAGACCGATCTCCTGCCCTACACTGACTTCAATATGGAGCGGGCGCGAAAGAACGCCTTGAGGATAAACCCTGATTTACGCGTCTTTGAGACCTCGTGCACGAAGGGGGGAGGGCTTGCCGAGTGGTGCGGTTTTCTTGTAAGCTCGGCCGGGCGCGCGGCAAAAGCGAGAGCGAAGTAAGGGCTTTTTAAAAGACGCCGGTCGAGGGCCGGGCATCCGTTGCCTCCCCCTCTCACGGCGCGAACGAAAGAGTGTAAGGAGAAGAGCCGGGGCGCTGCAATCGAAAAGCGCCCGGGGTTCTGCGTACTGACATGTGCCTGACCATACCCGCGAAAGTCATAGCGATAGATAATCCGATGCCGGATTTTCCGGTAGCGAAGATCACCGTAGAGGACTCCAAGGGCGCCAGGGAACTTAAGTCCCTGTGGCTCCCGGAGCTCAAGGTCGGCGACTGGGTGCTCTACGCCTACGACACGGCGGTACGCAGGGTGAGCGAAGAGGACGCCAGAGAGATACTCGAACTCCTTGAGCCGAAGAAACACATAGACATCTCCCGGCTGGATACCGGGTTCGTAGAAGTCCTGAAGAGCCACACCGCGGGAACTCTCTCAAGGGATGGGATAGTGAGGCTACTGAAGACCGAAGACCCCGTGGAGACGGAGACCCTCTTTGCCGAGGCGAACACGGTAAGGCAGGCCGCTTTAAAGGACTTCTTCTGCATCCACGGGATAGTGGAGTTCTCGAACCACTGCGTAAGGGAGTGCCACTACTGCGGGCTTAGGAAGGGGGCCGCAGGTGTTGCGCGCTACAGGATGACCCCCGATGAGATAGTCTCAACGGTAGAAGACGCCGTAAGAAAGCGCGGTTACAAGCTCATAGTATTACAGTCAGGCGACGACTTTCATTATACCGACGAAACGCTCGTGGATATCATCAGGAGGATAAAAAAGTCCTCAAAGGTATTTATCTTCATGAGCGTCGGGGAGCGGAGTTTAGAGTGCTACCGGAAGATGAAGGCCGCCGGGGCAAGCGGCTCTCTTTTCCGCTTCGAGACATCGAATAGAGAGCTATACAACTCGGTCCACCCCGGACAATCGTATGAAAAGAGGATGAAACTCCTTAAAGGCATGAAAGAGCTCGGGTACTACATCGCCTCGGGTTTTCTCGTCGGCCTTCCCGGTCAGACCGTCGAAGACATAGCCGAAGACATACTCATGATGAAGGAGATGAAGGTAAACATGGCCTCCGTTGGCCCGTTCATCCCGTGCGTCTCAACGCCTCTTTCTGCGCACCCGGCAGGGAGCGCTGAGTTGTCCCTGAAGGCCATCGCTATTTTGAGGCTCCTTATGCCCAAGGCGAAGATCCCCGTGACCACGGCCCTTGAGACGATAGAGAGCGAGGAGGGCAGGAGGCTTGGGCTCTCTTCCGGGGCGAACTCCCTCATGTTCAACCTCACCCCGGAGAGGTACAGGGGAGAGTACAGGATATACCCGAACAAGTACCACGGCAACGCGGAGGTCTGGGAGAAGTACGGACTATTTAACGAGGAACTCAGCTACAGGATGCTCGAAAAGAAGATGTTCGAGGCATTCGAGGTGGCGAAATGACAACGGGGACTCAGACCGGTACATTCATAGACGAAAGAAGGATAAAGGAAGCGATAGAAAGGAACGCGAACCCCTCGAAAGAGACGATTAGAGAGGTGCTCTCAAAGGGGCGCGCGTTGGCGGGTCTTGACCTTGAGGAGACCGCGGTCCTTTTAAACGCTGAAGGAGAAGATTTAAGGGCCAAGATATTCGATACCGCGGCCCACATCAAAAAGACGATATACGGCGACAGGCTCGTCTTTTTCGCCCCACTGTATCTTTCCAACTACTGCGTGAACGACTGCGGGTACTGCGGCTTCCATTCGAGCAATGGATCGGAGCGGAAGAAACTGACTTTTGCCGAGATGCGCTCGGAGGTAGAGAGGCTTATAGAGATGGGCCACAAGAGGTTATTGCTGGAGGCCGGTGAAGACCCGGCCAATAACCCAATCGAGTATGTACTCGATGCGATCGACACGATATATTCGGTCAGGACCGGCAAGGGCGAGATAAGACGCCTCAATGTGAATATCGCCGCCACGAGCGTGGAAAACTACAGGCGCTTGAAAGACAGGGGCATAGGCACATACCA
>JACRCJ010000044.1 GCA_016219075.1 Deltaproteobacteria bacterium
GCACAATGATTTAACGAAAACGCGGGCACTGAAATTGGAGGAGCGGGCCATATGGATAAACCTCTGTCACAGGAAGAGTTGCTGAGAATCAACGCTTACTGGCGCGCCGCAAATTATCTTTCCGTAGGTCAAATTTATCTCCTCGACAACCCGCTCTTGAAGGAGCCCCTGAAGCTTGAGCACATAAAGCCCAGGCTCCTTGGCCACTGGGGGACCACCCCGGGGCTGAACTTCATATATGTCCACCTGAACCGGGTGATAGTGAAAAACGGCCTTGACATGATATACATAACAGGGCCCGGCCATGGAGGCCCCGGGATCGTGGCCAACACCTACCTCGAGGGCGCTTACAGCGAGTTCTATCCCAATATCTCTCAGGACGCGGAAGGGATGAAAAGGCTCTTCAGGCAGTTCTCCTTCCCCGGCGGCATACCCAGCCACGCCGCCCCGGAGACCCCCGGCTCCATACACGAGGGAGGCGAGCTCGGCTACTCCGTCTCCCACGCCTACGGGGCCGCCTTCGACAACCCGGACCTCATCAGTGCCTGCGTTGTCGGCGACGGCGAGGCGGAGACGGGCCCGCTTGCAACCGCCTGGCACTCGAATAAGTTCCTGAACCCTCGGCGTGACGGCGCGGTTCTCCCGATACTTCACCTCAACGGCTATAAAATCGCCAATCCGACGGTGCTCGCCCGTATCAGCAGGGAGGAGCTCGAAAGCTTATTTGTCGGCTACGGTTACAAACCATACTTCGTCGAAGGGGATGAACCCATGGCCATGCACCGGCTCATGGCAGAAACGCTTGACAGGGTCGTCTCGGAGATAAAGGGTATTCAGGAGAACGCCCGTTCAACGGGCGTTCCTATCCGAGCGCGGTGGCCTATGATAATCCTTAAGACCCCGAAGGGCTGGACAGGCCCCAGGGAGGTCGACGGAAAAAAGACCGAGGGCTTCTGGAGGTCCCACCAGGTGCCCTTCTCCGACATGTCAAAACCCGGGCGCGTAAAGCTCCTGGAGGACTGGATGAAGGGCTACAGGCCCGAAGAGCTCTTCGATGAGAACGGCAGACTGAAACCGGAACTCGCCGGGCTCGCGCCAAAAGGTGAGCGACGCATGGGCGCAAACCAAAACGCCAACGGAGGGCTTTTACTCAAGGACCTCAGGATGCCGGACTTCAGGGACTACTCCGTCGGCGTCCCGCGGCCCGGAGAGGTAACTGATGAGCCCACGAGGGTGATGGGGCGGTTGCTGCGCGATATAATGAAGCTTAACGCCGGGGAGAAGAACTTCCGGGTCTTCGGCCCTGATGAGACGGCTTCGAACAGGCTTGACCCGCTTTTCGAGGTCACCGCGCGCGCCTGGGTCGCAGAGACCGTTCCCGAGGATGAGAATTTATCGCCCGACGGCAGGGTGATGGAGATACTCTCGGAGCACACCTGTCAGGGCTGGCTGGAAGGGTATCTCCTTACCGGGCGCCACGGCCTGTTTTCGTGCTACGAGGCCTTCATCCACATCGTGGACTCGATGTTCAACCAGCACGCCAAGTGGCTCAAGGTGACGCGCGGCATCCCGTGGCGTCGTCCCGTCGCCTCCTTGAATTATCTCCTTACCTCGCATGTCTGGAGGCAGGACCACAACGGTTTCAGCCATCAGGACCCCGGGTTCATAGACCACGTGGTCAATAAGAAGGCCGATGTCATAAGGGTCTACCTGCCGCCTGACGCGAACACGCTCCTGTGCGTAGCGGACAAGTGCCTCCGCAGCCGTAACTTCGTAAACGTGATAGTGGCCGGAAAACAGCCGGAGCTTCAGTGGCTCGACATGGACTCGGCCATAAAGCACTGCGCCTCCGGCATAGGCATCTGGGAGTGGGCGAGCAGCGACCGCGGAACCGAGCCCGACGTTGTGATGGCGTGCGCCGGAGACGTGCCCACGCTTGAGACCCTGGCCGCGGTAAAATTCCTCCGCCTCCATGCCCCGGACCTCAAGGTGAGGGTCATAAACATAGTGGACCTGATGACGCTCCAGCCCGGGGAAGAGCATCCCCACGGGCTTTCAGACAGGGAGTTCGACGGTCTCTTTACAACGGATAAGCCGGTAATATTCGCCTACCACGGCTACCCCTGGCTCATACACCGCCTTACCTACCGGAGGACCAACCACAGGAACCTGCACGTGCGCGGGTACAAGGAAGAGGGCACGACCACGACCCCGTTCGACATGGTCGTAAGAAACGACCTTGACCGCTTCCATCTGGCCGCCGATGTAACCGACCGCGTGCCCAAACTCGGATATCTCGCGGCCTACATCAAGCAGGCTGTCCGCGACAGGCTCATCGAGCACAAGGAGTACATAGCTCGATACGGCCAGGACATGCCTGAGATCCGGGACTGGAAGTGGCATGACGGTTGATGCTGAAGCCCGTAAAACGGAGGCGCCCTTTTGAGCATACTTGTCATTAACGCCGGGTCGAGCAGTCTTAAATTCGGTCTGTTCGAGGAGGTTTCCTTAGAGGCATTGGCCTCAGGCGTGATCGACTGGGCTTCCGGCCCCCGACAGGCCGGCCTTTCCGTAACGCTTCCCGGTTGCGAGGAGGTCCGTTCCGAGGCCGTCGTCCCGGATTACGACTCCGCGGTCGCTCTCGCACTGAGGGTGCTTAAAGAGAAGAAGCTTATTTCAAATGCCGGGCACGAAGCGATCAGCGCGGTAGGCCATCGGGTAGTCCACGGAGGAGCGCTCTTTAGAAATAGCGTCCTTATTGACAGCGCGGTGAAGGAAGCCATCTCCGGACTGGCGTCGCTTGCGCCGCTGCACAACAGGCCCGCGTTTAACGCGCTTACGGCGGTAGAGGCGGCCTTGCCCGGTGTGCCCCAGGTGGCGGTATTCGATACGGCGTTCTACGCCCGGATGCCTCTTAAAGCCACCGTCTATCCTCTGCCGTATGAATGGTATACGGACTGGGGGGTGCGCCGTTTCGGGTTCCACGGCATCAGCCACGCCTGGTGTGCCGGCCGGGCGGCTGAGCTTTCGGGAAGGAAACCGCAAGAGTTGCGCGTCATCAGCTGCCACCTTGGCAACGGGTGCTCGGCAACCGCAGTCTTACGCGGCGTCCCTGTCGCCACCACAATGGGGTTCACGCCGATGGACGGGTTGATGATGGGAACACGGCCCGGCTCGGTCGACCCCGGAATCCTACTCCATGTGCTTAAGCACAGAGGGCTTAATGTCGATCAGCTCGACTCGACGCTTAACCACGGCTCCGGACTTCTTGGAGTCTCCGGTGTTTCGTCCGACTTCCGTAACGTTGAGGCCTCCGCCCGGCAGGGTAACGACCGCGCCCGTTTGGCTCTGGAGATCTACGCGGGCCGGATAAGGGAAGGTGTAGGAGCGCTGGCCGTTACCATGGGAGGGGTTGATTCCCTTGTCTTTACAGCCGGGGTCGGTGAGAACTCCGCGGTCCTTCGTTCCTCCGTATGCGACGGCCTTGAATGTCTTGGACTTAAACTCGATCCCCGGCGAAACGCCGAATGCCGGCCCGACGCCGATATCTCAACCGCCGGTTCGCCGTCTAAAATTCTCGTAATCCGCACCCGCGAAGAACTCCTGATAGCCCGTGAGACCAGGCGCGTGACTTCTAAAGGAAAATATTAGGATGTTTGCCGGGGCGGGCCCGTTTGACCCGCAACCCTCGGAAGGATAAAAAAAGCCCGGATCAACTCCGGGCTTTTTGGTCTTTTTGGTTTTGTTGTCCGGGCCTAATCTTCGCCCCTGCCATGTCCTTTTTTATGCTTTTTATGCCCCCGGTCGCCGTGCCCGTCATGATGCTCCCTTGCCTCGCTCGCCTTCTCCCAGCGGCGTTCCTTTTCCCATGACTTCCAGTTCTTCTTGAGCTGCCCGTAAGGGATATTTTCGTGTCCGGGCGGGACGCTACGAAAGCCCGGGGGGATGCCGCGTACGGGCGAGGGTATCTTGTCGATGGAGATGAGGACCCAACCCCTGTTGTAGTCGGTAGACCTGTACCACCGGCTCTTGTGCGGCCTGTACCAGTAACCGTGATAGAAGAAGAGATCTTCTTCAGCGTCAGGGACGAAGTAGACATAGGTGCCGGATATCACGACAACATCCGGGGACGAGGAGACCATGACGCCGGCCGCAGGGAGGTTTATGCCGATATTCAGGTTGACCTCGGCCGATGCCCCGGTGGCTGAGAAAACCCCAAAGGGCAGAAGGAAGAGTGTAGCCGCGATAAGGTGCCTTTTCATATTTTTATCCTTTGATTTCGGTTTTTAGACAGCTGATGATAGCATACAGGGGATGTTTTGTAAAGACTGTGACTTAAGATACAAAAGGTATCGGGCTGGGACCTATAAGGCGGCGGCCGATGGGGTGAGGTGGTTTGAAAGACAGGAGACCTTCGTACCCGGGGTATCTTAAGGGGGCGGTTCCGGGGTGGGGAGGGATTTTTAAAACTTAAGTGTTGTCGGGTTATGCTTCGCTAAACCCGACCTACCCTGCTTTTTAAGACCTCTGGACATGTATGCCTCCTTTTTTTTCTAAACCGACATCTCCATTTAACATAAAGATTTTTTGGGGATTTATTTAAGGGTGGTCAGATATTCCACGATCGCTGTCCTTTCCTCGTCCGAAAGAGGATAGGTAGGCATAAAAGTGCCTGGTTTTACGGCCTGAGGGTCCTTAAGCCAGTCATTGAGCCAGGCCTTACTTCTCTTGCGCCCCTCATGGGTAAGCTCGGGGAATCGTTCCCTCCCGGACTCAGGGTCGATTATCCTGTGGCAGGACCGGCAGTCATACTCCTTTATAAGCCTTTTACCGGCCTCCTTTTTGGAGACCTTCCCCAAGAAGTCCCTGTTTATCTCCTTCCTGAATGTCTTGAAGTACGCAATGAGATCTAATATCTCCTTTTCATCCTTCCACGGGACTTTCGGCATATCCGTGTCCTTCAAGAGGGAAGGCGGGTCTTTAAGCCAGTTTACGAGCCGCTCATCCGCCCTTCTTACGCTAACCTGCGTGAGATCAGGCCCTACGGTTCCGCCTACTCTGACTATTGAGTGGCATATGGGGCAACCTCTGCTTTTGTATATCTCCCTGCCCATTTCGGCATCACCCGGGACGCCGCCATAGGCGTTTGCGGAGAGGGCGAGCACGGCGATAAAAAGCAGTCTAAAGACCATGAACTGAGCACCTTTCATTTCGGCGTTACGAAAGCCGGGATTTTCAAGTCCCTGCCCGGTAAGTTTGAGAAGACCGTGGAGGGGATACCTCCCCACGGTTTTTACATGGCGCCAGGCACCGGTTTCAGTAGTTTTTTCTTAGCCCCCATGTCTATCTTCTTTCCTTTGCTAAGAGAGTAGACATAGGCCTCGATGTCGACGGCCTCCTGGCTGTTTAAATCGAGGGGTGTGCCCTTGAGGAAGGTCATGATGCACATGTTGTTCTGCCCGCCGACGGTGCTCACTACCTTCATCGGGCCTATGGCCTTCGGGAAGCTCGCCGCGGCTCCGATAAGCGTCGGGACGGCCACCTTCATCGCCTGCCCCTTCCATTCCATGTCCGCCGCCCCTCCGGAGCTGCCGCCCTTGGGGTGGCAGGTGTAGCAGCTTGTGCCGGTGGAATTCTTGCCGAGGGTGTTGTCGCTAAAGAGCTTTTCTCCCCGCTTGATGGACGCCTCAAGGGTGTCGGGCTTCATCTCCATCATCATCTTTTTCATCGCCTCGACCTTCTCGGTGGGCATCAGCGGGCTCATCATCCCGGCGTCCTCGGCGGCTACAGCGGTTGCAAAAGCAAGAGAAATCACTGAAGCGAGTACGACCATACTCTTCCTCATACACTGCCTCCTTTTTTTTGCGTTTTACCTCTTCTCTCTATAAATAGAAGTGTCGGGGTGGAACGAGTACCACACGAACCAGTACGAGACCGTGCCGTTAAGCCTCCTTTCCTTCTCGGTCGCGTAAGCCTCTTCGGATTCCCTGTCGAAGTGTATCGTTATGTTATGGCCCGATACGGTGTCGTTAAAAGGGGCCTTGATTTTCCTCAAGACGCTGAAAGGATAGGCCTTCTTTGCCCCTTCCATCTCTATGCCCAGGACAAGCTCTTTTTCAGGCAGCTCCGGCGGTTTTTTCTTCAATCCGAAATAGGCGAACGGGCTCCTGAAATAACTCTCGTAAGGGTCAACGGTATAGTCCCTCGCATAACCCGTATCCGTCGAGAGCACAAGTGTGCCGGGATTGAGTTTCTTCCACCTCTTCCATGTAGTCAGAGTCGACGGCAAAGGAGTAAGGCGCGCGCCTGTCATAGGGCCAGTAACGGCCTCTTTTTTGATTTGCGACCACAGACTCTCCGTCTCTCTGTCATAAAGGAGCACGTTGGACTTGTAAAGGAGCCCCGATATGCCGAAGGTGTATGTCTTGCCGCCCATCTCCCGGCCAAAGACCTGGCCGACGAAAGAGAGCGGTCACCATGTCACAAGTATTGCCGAGTTCTTGACCCTGTCGTTTACAGCCTCATGCCAGTTTAGTATCCTTGCGGGGTATGCCTTCGCCTCCCCGTTCATCTCTATGCCTATGACCCTGTCGTTGTCTTTGAGGAAGCCCGCCTTGTCGGCAGTTACGAATTTCGGGTCAGAGATAGACGGGATGCCGTCCTTTCCGGGACCCCCGGATTGTATGTCTTCAACCGGTATGGAATGCTTCGAGAAGTCAAAGCCCACGGTGAAGACCAACAGTAAAATAAGCAGAACAGGAGAAAGTCTTTTCATAGGATACCTCTTTCAAACAGCTTGCTTGTTAAGTGAAGTCAAGAACGGGTTCCGGATCCGCCATAAGTATAATAATGGTAACCGCACCATTATCTTTCGTTATTATTTTATGGCTAAGTATATCAGAGAATTCTGAAGAAACGATGTAAGGTAGATAGCAATGAGCTTGGCGACGCAAAAATACCCTTGACCCTATACCATGGTATAGAGTGTATACTTTAATCAGGAGGCAGGCATGAACGAGCAATTCACTATCGGAGGGCTCGCCCGCAAAGCCGGGGTCAATCTGCAGACTGTACGCTATTACGAGCGCAGAGGGCTATTATTGCCGGTTGGCAGAAAGGAATCGGGCTACCGGGTCTACGGTTTGGATGCGTTGAAAAGGCTGAAGTTCATCCGCCGGGCAAAGGAACTCGGTTTTACCCTCGAGGAGATAAGGGGGCTCTTGGACCTGAGGATTGAACCTGCTCAGTCAAAAGATGCCTGCGAAAGGGTTAAGGAGAAGACTTCTATCAAGCTCAAGACGGTGGAGGAGAAACTTAAGGCCTTGACCTCGGTCAGGAAGGTATTAAAAAGTCTTCTCGACGCCTGCGACAGGCGCAGCCCCACTGAGTCGTGTCCGATACTTAAGGCCATGGAGAAGGAGGGGGTGAAGGAAGATGAAGGATAAGATGGCGTCCATAGGCGGCATGGTTGCAGCCCTGCTGTCATCTGCCTGCTGCATAGGCCCGGCGCTTTTTCTTGTCTTCGGGATAACAGGCTTGGGGTTTCTTTCAAGGTTTGAATGGTTGCGGCCATATCTTCTTGTTTTGACCTTTTTATTCGTGGGTATTGCGTACCGCCATGCCTACGGTAAAGGCTCTTGCGGTCCCGACGGCGCATGCAGTTTAAATATAAGAAGGATAAACAGGACCCTTTTCTGGGTTCTGGTCGGGTTTGCGGTATTCGGGATAAGTTTTCCTTACGCTGCCGCATGGTTACTTACATAAGGAGATACTATGGCAGGTTAACCGGTCTTTTAAAAACAGAGGGAAGGAGGTCGTAATCGATATGAAAAAGTTATGCGCACAGGTCGTGTTATTAGCTATGGCCTTGATGACGGCAAATCCTGCCCTTGCAGGTTCGGTTACGGTAAATGCCGGATAGATGTCGGCAGTCTGCGTAAGAGCCAGGTAACACGGCAAAAAAAGAGAGGAGGCGGTTCAAGTGCTTAAGAAAAGATGGATGTTGAGGGCTGTGGCCCACTGTTCAGAGGGATGCGGTATCCCGCCACGGGCAAGGCGCAAAAAGGCCCTTACTTAAGGAACCATCAAGGCGCATACGCGCCCGTTAAAAAAGGAGGCGAACAGTATGTCAAGGAAGATAGAGGTATTCACGGCCGGTTGTCCACTCTGTAACGAGACCCTTAAGACGGTAAGGGAGGTTACCAGGGACTGCGGTTGCGAGGTTGTAGAGAGAAGGTGCGCCGGTGAAGTCTGTTGCGACGAGGCCGTAAAATACGGCGTAAAGACGGTCCCGACGATCGCGGTTAATGGGGTCATCGTCTTTGAGGGCCGTCCGAGCACGGAGCAGGCAAAGGCGATACTTGCGAGGTGGTGACAGTAGCGGGGACAGGGTTATTAGCCTTGTCCCCGCTAAAAACCTGGAATATTCTTTGCGGCATTTACCGTGAGCTTCCCTTGCCTTGCTGGATGGCTTTTTGTCTTTTATAAAATATTATCGTGAGGAAGGCATGATGAAAGAAATGGGTAATGAACATAAGAAGCAAGATACAGGCCATATCGACGCATGTGAGTTGCCGAAAGGGTTTGCCCCGAAAAGGTTCGAGATCGTGATACTTGGGGGCGGTTCAGCCGCGTTTGCCGCGGCATTGAAAGCGACTGAAAACGGTGTAGATGTTGCGATATGCGAGGAAGATGTAATCGGCGGAACCTGCCTGAACAGGGGATGTATACCTTCAAAGAGCCTGCTTAAGGCTTCGGAGGTCTTTTATTATTCGGCCCATCAGCCATTTCATGGCATAGAGATCCCAAAAGGAAAAGTTGATTTAGCCGGATTGATAGAGCAGAAGGATGAGCTGGTGCACAGCCTCAGGCAGGAAAAATATCTGAATATCCTGGCCGGCAATAAAAAAATCCATTATTTCAGGGGTAAGGCTTCGTTCATATCTGAAAATGAAGTTAAGGTCGAAGACCAGATACTGATAGGCGAAAGGTTCATAGTAGCAACCGGTGCAACCCCGCAGATAATCCCCTTTAAGGGCATGGAGAAAGTCGATTTTCTGAATTCTACGACAGCGCTTGATCTGAAGGAACTCCCTTCATCCATGGTAATAATCGGAGGGAGGTTCGTGGCGGTAGAGATGGCCCAGATGTTCGCGCACTTCGGGACAAAAGTCACTATACTCCAGCGAAGCAAGAGGATCATCCCCGAGGAGGAAGAGGAGATATCGGAAGGCCTGAAAGAGCACCTTGAGGAAGAGGGGATAAAAGTAATTACAGGCGTAAAGATAGTGGAATTATATAAAAAAGGCGGAAAGCAGACTGTAAGGGCGGAGGTAGACGGAAGCTTAAGTGAGTTCGAGGGCGAGCGGCTTCTTATGGCTACCGGGAATGCGCCCAACACAAAGGCCCTGAACCTTGAAGCAGCCGGGGTAAAGGTGGACGAGAATGGGTTTATAGTGACGGATGAGCACATGAGGACTTCGAACCCTAAGATATTCGCAGCCGGGGACGTTGCGGGAAAGATGCCGCTCGTTACGGTAGCGGCCGCGGAAGGCTCCGTTGCGGCGCAAAACGCACTGAATACCGGCAGTCTTAAAATCGTCGACTATTCAGTGATACCGCGCGCCATATTCACTCAGCCGAATGTGGCGAGTGTCGGCCTTATTGAAAGAGATGCTGTAGCCAAGGGGTTCAGTGTCGTCTCCAGAACCCTTGATTTGCGCCATGTTCCGAAGGCAAGGGCTATATGGGATACAAGGGGCCTGATAAAGATCGTCGCCGAAGAAGCGACAGGAAGGATACTCGGAGTGCATATTCTGGCCCCTGAGGCTGCCGAAGTCATTCATAATGCCGGACTCCTCGTAAAAAACAAAATGACTTTAAAGAATGCTGTTGAGAAGATTGATGTCTATCCGACCCTTTCCGAGATGGTAAAGCTCTGCGCGCAGAGCTTTTACAAGGATGTTAAACAGCTCTCCTGCTGTGCGGAGTAAAGCGGCGGATTTATGGAAAGAA
This sequence comes from Deltaproteobacteria bacterium, assembly GCA_016219075.1. Taxonomy (GTDB): domain Bacteria; phylum Desulfobacterota; class GWC2-55-46; order GWC2-55-46; family GWC2-55-46; genus JACRCH01. The sequence continues at coordinate 10,015 of JACRCJ010000044.1, forward strand.
AAACCTTTTCAGCTTTGCTGGCCTTAAACTCATCTGTTGCGGTGCTATAATCATATTGATCCTCGGTGGAGCGGAATTTATCTCGGGCATTACCATGCGGAATATCCTGAAACAGAACGGAAGAAAGGAGGCAGAAAGATGCCAGGTATGATGGAAAATATGCCGGGTTGGGGCGTGTGGGGACCGATGACAACGTTTTTTATGAGTCTCTTCTGGATAGCCATCCTCGTACTGATCATTGTGGGCATCGTGTTTCTGGTCCGTTACATGCGGGGTCATGGCACGGAAGGAAGATGTGCTCAAGAGACCCCTCTTGACATCCTGAAAAAGCGTTACGTAAGGTGTGAGATAGACAAGAAAGAATTTGAAGAGAAGAAAAAAGACCTCATATAAATGATTGGCTTTGAGAGCAAAAGCACAATTTAGGCAAAGCGGATGTACTAAAAAATCCAGTGAGTGGAGAAGGAAAAAGGGTAATCCATTGATTTACAAGGTAAAATTGGTGCCGGAGGCGGGGGTCGAACCCGCACGACCTTGCGGTCACGGGATTTTGAGGGCAATAAAGCCCAAAAACGCAACTCCCTGATATCAGGCTTGATTTCCCGTTTTGCCTTCTGAAATAGGGGGTTAAGGAGTTTTCTCTGTAGTCTTTAGAGTCTCTGGAGTCTTTAGACTGCCGCCAATTCTAATACAAAATTAGTACAATTTCCAGTGTAGCTTCATTTTCCTATTTGCGTTTTCCATCTATCATCAATGTTTCTGTATTCTCCATCAACGCAGCTCTAAAACTCATATCGCGCCTGCATGTAAAGGTTATCGTTGCGATCAAGCGATCCGAACTGGGTCGTGTCCTTTTTCCCGCCGAAGATGTTTGCTCCCATGGCGGCCCAGACATGGTCCGAGAAGTTGTATCTGACCTCCGGGTTCAAAAGATAGTCCCTGTCCGCGGGAGACCAGAAGGAGAACCACTGAAGCCTCATGTTCTGGTGCATTAGAAGGTACGTCATACGTAGCGATGTGAGGTCCCTGAACCTCGGCTCCTTCGGGAAGCCTTCTATCCTGGTCCTTAAGTACTCCTCATAGCGATGCGTGTATTCTCCGTAATATTGGACCGTCACGCTAAAGTCCTCGATTACCTGCCTCTGGTAGCTCAATAGAAAACGGGTCTGGGAATTCGGGATGAGGGGATCGGACCCGCTCCTGTCGTCCAGTGAATCGTAATAACCTGCCTCAAAGCCTGCAACGCCTCCAAGCGCGCTCCTCTGAAGGCTTGCCCCGTAAACGGAGAGTTCAGGATATACAAGCTCGATCCTCGTTGGAGAGGTGAGGCTGTCCGGAAACATCGAAGCTTGCCTGTAAAAGCCTTTGTAAATGTACAGCGACGAATCGAAA
>JACRCJ010000238.1 GCA_016219075.1 Deltaproteobacteria bacterium
GCAGCTCCTCGAGTACTCCAAGGCGGAGGTCGTGGGAAAAGACGTCCTGATGATCTACCATAACCCGCAGCAGCGCTCGATGCTGATGAACAGGGGCGGGCCCATAGACGATTCGGTCTGGGAGGTGAGGAACAGGGACGTTATGCTCAAGTCCAGGTCCGGCAAGGTCTACCATGTCATCTTCACGTTCTCGACGATGATAAACGACATGGGCCGGATCATAGGCACGGTCGGCGTGGGTAAAGACATCTCCGAGCAGAAGATGCTGCAGTTCAAGCTCCTGCAGTCGGAAAAGCTCGCCGGCATCGGGACCCTGGCCTCCGGCATAGCCCACGAGATAAACAACCCGCTGGCGGGCATCCTCGGCATGGCCGAGGCGATAAGGGACGAGGACGACATGGCCCTTATAAAATCGTATACTGGCGACATCATAGAGTACACCGTCAACGCGAAGAACATAGTAAGGGAGCTCTCGGCGTATTCGCGCTCCGTGCAGAACGAGGCCCGGTCAACGGCGGACCTCGCTGCCATCATCGTGAGCTCTTTAAGGATGGCGCGCCACTCGGCGCCGTTCATGGACATAGACATAATAGAGGACCTCGAGGAGGGCTCCTTCATAAACGCGAACCCAGTGGAGGTACAGCAGGTCTTCGTAAACCTCATGGTAAACGCCATCCACGCGATGGGAGAGCGCGGGGCGCTTACGCTTAAATGCGGGAAGGAGGGGACGATGGTGAGGGCGACGGTCGCCGACACCGGGCACGGGATATCGGAGGAGAACCTGAGCCAGATATTCGACCCGTTCTTCACCACCAAGCCGGTGGGCATGGGCACAGGGCTCGGGCTCTACGTGGTCTACAGGATAGTCACGAAGTACAGGGGCATGATAGACGTTGAGAGCAAAGAGGGCGTGGGCACGACCTTCACATTGAGGTTCCCTCTTGCCGAGACCCCGCTTCCAGAGGATTCCGACAGGATATAAAAAACAGGGAAGGAGAATATGCCGGATGAGGCGAAGCGCTAAAACCGCAGGTCTGTTGCCGTTGACGATAATGTGCCTTTTTTGGCTGACCGCGCCCGGTCCGGCCGCCGCCGAAGACAGGCTCGATCATCTTGAGCAGGAGATAGAGGAGCTTAAGAAGGAGAACTCCGAGATAAAAAAACGCGTGAATGATGCCGAGACGGAAGGCGAGGAGACCCGGCACAGCCTGGGCCTTTTGTCCAAGCTCGTCGATGTGAGCGGGTACGCGGACGCGGAGTTCGTCTTTACCGGCCAGGAGGACGAGAACAACAAGTTCAGGATACGCCACTTGAGCCTCTTTTTCACGAAGGACATCCAGAAGGAGTGGAAGCTCTTTACCGAGGTAGAGTTCGAGGACGCCCCGCGGATAGAGTCCAACCCGGCAAACGACACCGTGAGTAAGTCCCAGGGCACGCTCTTCGTCGAGCAGATGTACATAGAGTACCACCCCACGACGAGTTGGGATTTGAGGGTGGGGCGCTTCCTTACCCCCGCGGGCATATGGCCGATATACCACTACCCGCCCTATGTGCCCACTCAGACAAGCCCGCTCTTCTACAAGGTCATATTCCCGGAGGTCTCCGACGGGCTGCTTCTGAGGAACTCCTTTACGGTGCTCGATTCGGCCCTGGACACGCACCTCTTTGCGGCCAACGGCAGCGGAAACCCGGGAAAGACCGACCGGAACCAGAACAAGGGCGCGGGGGCCCGGGTCAACCTCGGCATCCTGAACGGCCTTTCGATGGGTGCGTCTTTTTACGGGGAGAAGGACAACCAGGACATAAGGAGGTCAAGCTACGGGGCCCATCTGCTTTACAGCCTGGCCGGATTGAGACTGCAGACCGAGTTCGCCTTCAGGCACAACAACGCCTCCGGCGGCTTCAACGACAGGGGCCTGTACGCGCAGTTGAGCTACGACTTAAACAGCTGGGAGATAGCCGGAAGGGCCGACTGGTACGACCGGAACGACAAGGTCTCGAAGGACGCGCACTACCGCTATACGGGCGCCCTGAACTACCACTTCGCGCATAATGTCGTGGGAAAAGCCGAGTACAACAGGAACGAGTTCGATGACCCGTTTATAAAGGACTACAACGAGGTCATCATGGCGATAGTGGTGGCTATAGGAGACCTCTGATGCGGGCAAAAAAGGCTCTCTGTTTCCTCCTTTTCATATTCGCGTTCAACCTTATCCCCGACGCGCGCGCCGCGGAGCCGGTGGCCGTTATCGTCAACAGGGGAAACACGGCAGGCGGCATGGACCCCGGCGAGATAAGGAAGATGTACACGAACAACACGCTCAAGTGGCCGGACGGGAACCCCGTGATACTCTACGACCTCTTGATAGAGAACCGGCTGCGGGAGGTCTTTTCCTCGAAGATACTCGGCAAGGACCCCGAAAGGGTGGCCGAGGAGTGGGCGCACCTCAAGATTACCAACCAGGCAAAGAACCCTCCCGTAACGGTGAAGAGCGAGGCGCTCATCATAAAGAGGGTGGCGGCCGAGAGGGGCGCCATAGGGTATGTCTCGTTGAGCGCGGTCAGGAACAACCCCCAGGTCAGGGTGGTCTTTACGATCGAGTAGTCCTTACCTCGACGGCGAGTAAGGGTCTTCGGGTATTTCGCCCACAGGCCTTATGAAGGTGAATCTGAAAGGGTCCGCGATCAGTTTTTCGGCCGCCACGCAGACGCTCCCGGTCGGCAGCGTGAAGGGCAGCCCGACGATGAATATCGCGGTGCCCGCCACGATGGTGACAAGCCCAAGCGGCCTGCCGAGGACCAGATCGAAGACTATCGCCTCACCCGAAGGCTTTTGTTTTTGCGCTGCCGGGCTTGCCGTGGACACCGCAAGGAAGACGGCAAGAAAGAATACCGCGGCTATCTTTTTCATCTTTGACCCCCTGAAAACTATCTTCGCTCCGTTCAAACCCCGGCCCCCCCAAGCCTCCCCTCGACAAGCTGCCTGAAAGAAGGGTGGTACGGGCCGGCTACAAGGTTACGCTCAAGGTCCGCTGTCGGCTGAAGCCCCATCCGTACGACCGGCACTCCGGCGTCCGTAAGAAGATCATATACCAGTGAGCAGAGTTCTACCATATCCTCAAGCGTCCACGGCCTGTAGCTCTCCGAGAGATACATCCTGTGAAGCGGCGTGTTTTTCAATACCAGGGTAGGGTATACCCTTACGAAGTCCGGCTTAAGAGATATTATCTCCTCGGTTGTCCTTAAGACCGTCCCTTTGTCGTCTCCCGGCAGGCCCGGCATGAACTGGAGGCCGACCTTGAAGCCGCCGTCTCTAAGGAGCCTTACGGCGTCCGCGGTCGATTTGGCCGTGTGCCCCCTGCCGGAGGCCCTCAAGACCTCATCCGACATGGATTGAGCCCCGAGCTCCACGGTGCCGACACCGTACCTCTTGAGGTACTCGATGATCTCAGGCGTGACGCGGTCGGGCCTCGTGGAGACGCGTACCGAGTCTACCCGCCCGCCGCTTACATAACCGAATGCCGTCTTGAGGTACTCAAGCTGCGCTTCTTCAGGGAGCGCCGTGAAGCTTCCGCCGTAGAAGGCGATCTCTTTTCCACCTCTGCCCTTCCATGTGGAGAGGTAGGAGTCGATAGTATCGGCCGTCTCCTTCAGGGTCGGCATCTTTTCTTCCCCGGTGATGCCCTCCTGGTCGCAGAAGACGCACCGGTTCGGGCATCCGCCGAAGGGGATGAAGATCGGGATTATGAGCTGTTTTTTGCGTCCCATGGTCTTATCTCTGCCCTGCCTCAAGTTTTTTAAGGGCCTCTTCCGCCGCGAGCTGTTCCGCGTCCTTTTTTTTCGACGCCGAGCCTGTGCCCCAGACCTCCCCCTTTATCCTTACCTCCACCTCGAAGGTCTTCCTGTGAGGCGGGCCTTCTTCTTTTAAGAGCCTGTAGGCGGGGGCCTCTTTAAAGAGCTTTTGCGCGAGTTCCTGGAGGCGCGGCTTGAAGTCGAAATGCCCCGGCTCATGGGCCGTGGCCGAGTCTATGAGCGGCGAAAAGAGGCTCTCTATGTACGAGTAGGTTATCTTGAAACCGAGCTCGAAGTACACGGCGGCAACAAGGGCCTCGAAGACCCCGGCAAGGATAGTGGGGTTGTCGGCCCCGCCTGTGCTCCTTTCGCCCTTGCCGAGAAGTATGTATTCGTTGAGCCTGAGGTCCCTTGCGAGGTCCGCGAGCGTCTGCCTGTTTACAAGTTTCGCCCTGAGCCTTGTCAGCTCCCCCTCGTTCGTCTCCGGGTAGTTTTCATAGAGGAGGTGGCTTATGACGCTTGAGAGCACGGCGTCACCGAGGAACTCAAGCCTCTCGTAAGACTCCTTCGACTTAAGGGCAGAGGCGTCTTTTTCGTTCAGGTAAGACCTGTGGACGAATACCTTCTGCAACAGGCCGAGGTCCTTGAAATGAAAAGGCAGGGTTTCCTGAAACTCTTCGAGCACTATATCCTTCTTCACGGTAATCCCTTGTGTTTATTCTCTCTTAGGGTCTAATAGCCCGCAGCTTGCTGCGCAATACATTAGGCCTTTTTGCGCGCTGGCGCGCGCCTCGGGGCTATTGCTCGGCTCTGGCATACTCGCTCGCAATAAATACAGAGGCTTGCTCGCTCACTCTCCTTTATTCACTGCGCAATGCCCCTGGTGTTTTGTTAAAAACAATACAAAACATCTAATAACATAGGTTGTTTTCAGATACCCCGGAGCGAGCTGCGGGGAGGTTCATTGTTCCGCGGCCCCCGGCTCTTAAGACCCCGGCGTCTTCAGCGTCCGCCGCCGATTATATCTCCTGTCATCCCTTCGGGGCCTGATCCGGTGAGGCGGACCTTCACGAGCGTGTTGGCAAACTCGTCTGTGCCGGAGGCAGAGACCTGTATGTAGTTACGCGAGCGTCCCTTCAGAAGCCCCGTCTTTTTGTCCCTCGCGGTCTCAATGAGGACTTCGGCGCTTTTTCCGAGGAAGGTTTCGTAGAATAGTTCCCTTTTGGCCGCGTCGAGCCGTTTGAGCCTCTCGCACCGCTCTTTTACTACCTTCGGGGCGACCTGCCCGTTGTACTCGGCGGCCGCCGTCCCCCGCCTCCTGGAATACGGGAAGATGTGGAGGTAAGAGACGGGCAGGTCCTTTAAAAGAGAGAAGGTGTTCTCGAACTCCGTCTCTCCTTCGCCGGGAAAACCGGCTATCACATCGGCCCCAACGGAGACCTCGGGAACAGAGGCGCAGACCTTCTCCACCTTCTCCCTGAAGACCTCGCGGGTGTACGGCCTCTTCATCTTTCTTATGACCGAGTCGTCCCCGCTCTGCAGGGGCAGGTGCAGGTGGTTGCAGACCCGTCTCGCCGTCTTCATTATGTCTATAAGCCCGTCGGTTACCTCGTCCGGGTCGAGCGAGCTTATGCGGAAGCGGCATGGGTAGTCCTTCTTCTCTATCAACGCGAGTATCGAGGTGAGGGAGAGGGGCGGGGTAAAGTCAGCCCCCCACGCGCCGAGGTGGATACCAGTCAGGATCACCTCCCTGTAACCGCTCTCGACAAGAGAGTCTATCTCGCGCTCCACTTCATCGAGCGCGAGGCTCTTGGAGCGCCCCCGCGCCCTGGGTATTATGCAGTACGAGCAGAGCCTGTTGCACCCCTCCTGCACCTTGAGGTTGGCCCGGGTCCTCCCTGACGAGGACCGCGCCCTTAAGCTAAAGGGCGTGCCCTCCGTGCCCGGCCCGACAAGCGTAACGGTAGAAGCGGTCCTGCCGCGGTTTATGAACTCGATGACCCTGGATTTTTCCGGGTTGCCGAGTATGTAGTCCACGCCTTCGATCTTAGCGACCTCGCCGGATGAGACCTGGGCATAGCACCCGGTGACGATGACTACGGAGCCGGGGTTTTCCCGCCGGACCTTCCTTATAAGCTGGCGCGACTGGTGGTCGGTCTTTCCCGTGACGGTGCAGGTGTTTATTATGTAGGCGTCGGCAGGCCCCGGAAAAGCCACCACATCGAGGGC
>JACRCJ010000239.1 GCA_016219075.1 Deltaproteobacteria bacterium
GAGTCCACCATAAAGGCCGTTGAGAGGGCGCGGGAAGCCGGCCTCCAGGTGAGAAGGGTGCTTGCGCTTATAGACAGGGAAGAGGGCGGGGCCGAGAATATCAAGCAGAAGGCCAAGGTCAGGTTCGACGCCATATTCACCAAGACCGACCTCCTGGACCTCTACAAGAAGTACAACCCGAAGAAGGAAGAGAAGAAGCTCCCTGAAAAACCGGTCTTTTAAAATCAAAACGGACCCGCCGGGGCCTCAACACCCCGGTCTTTTCAGGCCGTCATATAGAATATGCATCCTCAAAAGAAAGGCTGTACTTGAAAAGGTAGGGCCTTTCTTTTTTTGAAGGAGACCTTGAATTGAAGCTTGCGCCTAAAGACAGGATAATTTTCGCCCTCGATGTGCCCACGACCGAAGAGGCCGTCAAATACATAGACCTCTTGAAAGACCATGTCGGGGTCTTCAAGATCGGCCTCGAGCTCTTCGTGGCCAAGGGTCCGCCGGTCCTCGGGGCCGTCAGGGAGCGGATGGGCGGCGGGGGGATATTCCTCGACATGAAGTTTCACGACATACCCGCTACAGTCAGGGGCGCCATGCGGTCGGCCTCAACGCTCGGGGCCGAGTTCGTCACAGTACACTGCGACGAGGGCAGCGGGCTTCTTAAGGCCGTAGTCGAGGGCAACACCGCCGGCACGAAGGTCCTGGGCGTGACTGTATTGACGAGCCTTTCGGTAGAAGACATGCACGAGATCGGCATAGACCCGAAGTACAAGACCCCGGCCGACCTCGTCTTGAAGAGGGCTCGGCTTGCCAAGGCCGCCGGGTGCGCAGGAGTGGTCTGCTCAGGGCAGGAGGCCGCTGCCGTAAGACAAGAGTTCGGCGAGGACTTTATAATAGTGACCCCCGGCATAAGGGGGCCGAACGACCCAGTCGGCGACCAGAAGAGGGTGGCCACACCTTATGAAGCGATTGCAAACGGGGCCGACTACATAGTCGTCGGAAGGCCGATAAGAAACGCCCCGGACCCGGTACAGGCCGCAACCGTTATAGCAAAAGAGATAGAAAGGGCGTTAAAGGACAGGGGTACTGGCGTACGGCTAATTTAAAAGCTGACTGTATACCCACTCACGAAATGACAAATGAGGTCTTTCAAAATTGCCGACCGCACGGTCCTGGCGTACGGGTGCTGGCGCACGGCTAATTAAAAAAAAGTTGTTTTAACCGCCAAAATCCTTGTGTCAGTCGAGGTGGTGTAAACCTGCCGACCGCACGGTCCTGGCGTACGGGTCCTGGCGTACGGGTCCTGGCGTACGGGTCCTGGCGTACGGCTAATTTAAAAGCCGACTGTACACCCACCAACGAGCCTGTGCCAAATGAGGTCTTGCAAAATTGCCGACCGCACGGTCTAAAAGCAAAAGGGGGTTCAACCTGTCGGTTGAACCCCCTTTTTGATTCCTTAACCCTTCTTCTCCGTATCTTCTTTTTTCTTTTTCCTGTCCGCACGGGACCCGGTATCACACGAGTTAGGCGTTCAGGAAGGCGCTCCCATCTTCGGGAGCACATACATGTTCAGTATTATTATCAGGGCAAAGACCCCGATCGTTAAAAGTATGTCTCTCACAGTCAAGACCTCCTGATTGATAAAGATGATACCAACAATCGTTATGGTCTTCAAATTGATTCAACTCATCGCAACAGGGTACTAACGTACGGCGAATTAAAGACAAACTTTTTTGTCTTGTCTTTAACAAACCCAGCGGGGCGTAGGGTAAGGCCGCCTAAGGCGAGGAAGTGGGGCGCGCGCGGGGAGGAATTAAGCGCAGCGGTTAAGCGGGCGAGCGCCGGGGTTGGAGAGGAAGGAAGCGGCCAGAATCCTACCCCCAAGAAACGCCCTGCCGGGCGTAAAAAGCTCTTTGGCAAAGGGCCAGTTTTTCACCCTCCCCGCTTCCCGTTGCATCGGAAGAGCGCAACGGGAGCCCAGCCCTCCCATCAAGGGAGGGGAGGTACTGGCGTACGGCGGGTTTAAAACTCGGAACAATCCACGGAACAGGCTGGTAGCTGTGCGTTTTGTTTTAGAAATTGCCGACCGCACGGTACTGGCGTACGGCTAATTTAAAAGCCGACTGTATACCCACTAACGAGCCTGTGCCTGATGAGGTCTTTCAAAATTGCCGACCGCACGGTCCTGGCGTACGGGTACTGGCGTACGGCTGATTAAAAAGAAGTTGTTTTAACCGCCACAATCCTTGTGTCAGACGGAGGTGGTGTAAAATTGCCGACCACACGGTCCTCATCTACCTCTTCTTCGCGTACCCGAGGTAGTTTACCGTGGTATCGTTAGACAGCTTGAACTCAAGCTTCAAGGGGTCGTAGCTCATACCCTTTAGCTCCATTATCTCAACCCCGTTCTCTTCCAGAATATCCCTCAACACGGATGGCCGGACGAACCTCTGGTAGTCGTGCGTGCCCCTGGGGACCATGCCGAGAAGGTCCTCGGCCACGAAGATGGCGAAGAACCTCGACTTAAGGGTCTTGTTGAGCGTGCCGAAGAAAAAGAGCCCTCCTGCTTTTAGCATCGAGAGAGAGTCTTTCAGAAACGCTTTGAGGTCGTCCACATGCTCTAACACCTCGGCGCAGACGATGACATCGAAGGCCCCCTTATTATCCGTAGCGAGCTTTGAGGGAGAAGAGATCCTGTAGTCTATCGTGAGTCCCGACTCTCCCGCGTGTTTCTTTGCGGCTTCTATCGCCACCGGCGAGAGGTCTATACCGGTGACTAAAGCCCCGGCCTCCGCGAACTTCTCGGCCAGAAGCCCCCCGCCGCAGCCGATGTCGAGGACCTTTTTGCCCGCTAAGTCTCCGGCCACCCCGGAGAAGTAATCGAACCTCAGGGGGTTTATCCTGTGGAGCGAAAAGAGCTTGCCGGTGGGGTTCCACCACTCCTGCCCGTATTTTTCAAACTTTTCGGATTCGGTCGTCATCGGCGTCTCTCTTTTAAATCTTTCTTTATCAAAGGCGGCACTCACTCTATCCCGTAGTCCTTCCACTTCGAGTTCACAAGCTCGACTATCTCTTTTGTCATCTCCATCTTCTCGCCCCATTTGCGCACTACCTCCGGGGGCTGCTTCGCCGTGGCGTCTATACCCATCTTGCTCCCGAGGTTCTCAAGGGGCGAGGAGAAGTCGAGATAATCTATCGGCGTGTTCTCTATCATCACGGTGTCGCGCTTGGGGTCTACGCGCGTGGCTATGGCCCAGATGACATCGGCCCAGTTGTGCACATCTATGTCGTCGTCCACGACGATGATGTACTTCACATACATGAACTGCTTGAGGACCCCCCAGAGCCCGAGCATTATCCTTCTGGCGTGGCCGGGGTACTCTTTCTTTATCGA
>JACRCJ010000237.1 GCA_016219075.1 Deltaproteobacteria bacterium
CAACGACCTGTTCCACTCATGGTGGTTTCTCGCGCTCCTCACGCTTCTGGCGACAAACATCATCGTCTGCACCTTCGAAAGGTTCCCTCCCAAGTGGAAGTCCCTGTTGTACCACAAGCCGGAGGGCAAGTTCGACTCAAAGCTCATAGACAGGTTCTCGAACAACCAGACCGTATCGGTAGCGGCGGGCTCCGACGCCGTAAAAGAGAGGATCGAGGCGGTTTTAAAGAAAAAGAAGTTCAAGTTCGTGACGCTCGGTGCCAAAGGCGACTGGTCTTTATACGCATGGAAGGGCGCCGCGGGAAGGCTCGGCTCGGACTTCACCCACATAAGCCTTCTCCTGATACTCCTGGGCGCGATAGTCGGGAGCTTCGCCGGGTACAAGGACTACAGGCCCGTCTATGTGGGCGGGGTGTTGAGCCTTCCCAAGGCGGACTTCGACGTAAAGCTCGAGAAGTTCTGGATAGACTACTACGAATCGGGCCAGATCAGGCAGTACAACAGCCTCCTTTCCGTCATCGAGAACGGCAAAGAGGTGATGCAGAAGCAGATCTGGGTCAACGAGCCGCTCTACTACAAGGGCGTGCGTTTTTACCAGAGCAGCTACGGCATGGCCTGGAGCAAGGTCGAAGACGCGAGGATAGCCCTAAAGAAGAAGAACAAGGACACCCACGAGAAGCCGGTCATCATCCCGTGGGAGACCGTCACCAAAATACCCGACAGCAAGTACTCGGTGAAGGTCGTGGGCTACGCCGCCGACTTCGCGTACGACGAGAAGACCAACCAGGTCTACTCAAAGAGCGCGGAAGCCGACAACCCGGCGGTAAAGCTCGAGGTCTACGAGGGCGACAAGCTCGTCTCCACGCCCTGGGTATTCATGAAGTACCCCGGTATCTTCCCGGCCATCCCCAACGCTGACGAAGACCTGGTATTCGTCACCTTCAAGCCTACGCTGTACTCCGGGCTCTCCATAAACAAGGACCCCGGCACAAACATCGTCTGGGCCGGCTCGATCGTGATGGGCATAGGGTTCTACCTCGCGTTTTTCGTCTTTCACAGAAGGATATGGATACAGGTCAAGGAAAGCGGGAAGTCCACGGAGGTAAAGCTTGGCGGCATGATAAATAAAAACAACTTCGTACTCGAAAAAGAACTGAAAGAGATAGCCGATTCGGTCTCAACTGATTAACAGGTCTGTCCTCGGAGGAGATAATGATTTTATCCCTGGTTTTTTTCACCTTTTCATTCGCGTTTTACCTGATAACGGCGCTTCTGTACCTCGGACACTGGGTCTTCAAGAAGAAGTGGCTCGGCCAGACCGCCACGGCCATGTGTTTCGTGGCGCTCGGTTCCACCACCATGATACTCATAACCAGGGCTTCCGAGTCCGGGCACGCGCCTTTCTCGAACCTGTATGAGTCGATGGTGCTCTTCATCTGGGCCACGAACCTCGGCTACCTCATCATGGAGTACAAGCACAAGTTCAAGGTCATAGGCACCGTGGTCATGACGATAGAGTTCCTGGCGATGCTCTCGGCCTCGCTCCTTCCTTACAGGTTCAAAAGCGTTGAGCCTTTGAACCCGGCGCTTCAGAACAAGTGGCACTGGCTCATGGACGCCCTGGCTCCGTTCGGCCTTGAGAAGTACGCCATAGGCTGGCTCGACTTCCATGTCTTCACGACGTTCGTCGGGTACGCCGGGTTCGCCATAGCGTTCGGTCTGAGCATCATCTTCATAGTCAAGGAGAGGTTCGAGACGAGCGGCAGGCACAACTCCTTCGTCGACGCCTTCCCCGACTCCCGTATCATCGACGAATTAAGCTACAGGGCGATCGCCTGGGGTTTTCCGTTCCTCGCCGTCGGCATCGTCTCCGGGGCCGTCTGGGCCAACTACGCCTGGGGCACTTACTGGAGCTGGGACCCCAAGGAGACCTGGTCGCTTATCACATGGTTCATATACGCCGCTTACCTGCACGCAAGGGTCACGAGAGGGTGGAGGGGAAAGAGGGCCGCTTATCTTTCGATAGCCGGCTTCCTGGCCGTGATATTCCTCTACTGGGGCGTAAGCTTCATCCTTCCGGGCCTGCACGCGTACGCTTAAGTCCCTGAAATGAAACCTCCCCGGGCTTAAAACCCCCGGGG
>JACRCJ010000045.1 GCA_016219075.1 Deltaproteobacteria bacterium
GCGCGGAAAACCGGTATGGCCGGAGCGACTGTCACAAGAGGGGTGCTCGGCTTCGGCGCGCACAGCCGTATCCACACGGCCAAGATATTAAGGCTCTCCGAAGACCTCCCGTTGATCGTCGAGATAGTCGATAAACCGGAGAGGATAGAGGCGTTCCTGCCGGACCTTGACAAGATGGTCGGCGAGGGGCTTATAACGATCGAAAAAGTAAGGGTCGTGGCCTACAGGCACAACGGGAAAGAGTAGCGGGCCTGGCGGGGGCATACGGTGCCAAGTCCGCCGGCTGAAGATGGCACCATATATAATCGATTAGCATCGTTACTCTCCGGCAGAGCCGATACCGGAACAAAAAAACACCTCTTTTGATTTTTTTTTATTCATCCGCCCCTAATTCTTCTTCTATTTTAAGCCCTTTCACTTTGAGTGTCTTTTCGTTCAAAATACTTTCTGTTTTTCGCTTGACAGGCACAACATGTTGTGGTTTACTAAGACTCAATCTACAACATATACTATTTATTAAATAAATCAGCTACTTTGATTCGAGAGCCCTTTCTGAGCCGCCGAATCTCAATGAAACCTCCCCGGGCTTCAAGCCCCAGGGTCTTCAGATCGTTAAAAATAAATCCTCACCGATTCAAACTGCGGCGGGCTCCGTTGGCATAATGGACAGTTGGTCAGCTTGACAAAATGGACACTCCCTCACCGCTTTAAACTTCGGCCGCCTCAGTTGGCGTAGCCTTCTAAAATTGTACGACAGCCGGGCTTCGGCGGATAAGACGCCGCAGGGAATAAACCGCCCCACCGCAAAGCAGGGGTATTCGAAGGAAATATCGGTAGTCAGCCTCTGCGGCAAGCCGCGCTTAAATAAACCCCGACAGGGGATTAAAACATTACTTTGGCAGGATGCTGAAAAACAGCCGTGGAAGGACTTATTTCATCCTGTTATAACAAGCCGCTTTGGGTAGACCGGTATTTTTGAAATCACACATATTTTAAAAAATTATAAAAATTGAAAAGGGGGGGCATGGTATGGAACAGGACGTTTACAGCCGTTTGATGAGCAAGGCGCCTTCAAAGGCGGCAAAGTCGTCCAAGAGGTCGGGGCACGAGTCAAGGCCCCGTGTCAATATAAACGAAAACGCGCTGAGGGTGCTTGAGAAGCGCTACCTCAGAAAGGACGCCGACGGCAGGCCCGTAGAGACCGTCGAGGAGATGTTCTGGAGGGTGGCCTCCAACATCGCCGAGGCCGACAGGTTCTATGACCCCAAGGCCGATGTGGAGGGACTTGCCGCCGAGTTCTACGGGATGATGACCTCCCTTGAGTTCATGCCCAACTCCCCGACCCTCATGAACGCCGGCAGGGAGCTCCAGCAGCTCTCGGCCTGTTTCGTCCTCCCGGTCGAGGACTCGATGGAGAGTATCTTCGAGGCCGTCAAGCACACGGCCCTCATACACAAATCAGGCGGCGGGACCGGGTTTTCGTTCTCACGCCTGCGGCCTTCCGGAGACGCCGTAGGCTCGACCTCCGGGATCTCGTCCGGCCCAATATCCTTCATGACCGTATTCGACAGCGCCACGGAAGCCATAAAGCAGGGCGGCACCAGGCGGGGCGCCAACATGGGGATACTGCGGGTAGACCACCCGGATATCATGAACTTCATAACCTGCAAGGAAGACAACGCCAAGCTCAATAACTTCAACATCTCCGTGAGCCTCACCGAGGCGTTCATGGAGGCCCTTGAGGCCAACGGCGAGTATGACATCATAAACCCGCGCACCAGGGGACCGATGAGCAGGCTCAAGGCCGCCGATGTCTTCGACAAGATCGTAAAGATGGCGTGGAGGAACGGGGACCCGGGAATAATCTACATAGACAGGATGAACGCCGAAAACCCCACTCCTCATGCGGGCGAGATAGAATCCACGAACCCGTGCGGCGAACAACCCCTCCTTCCTTACGAGTCATGCAACCTGGGCTCCATAAACCTGAGCATCATGCTCAAGGAGAAGGGCGAAGGCTGTGAGATAGACTGGGCAAGGCTTGAGGGGACGGTCGGGAAGTCCGTGCGCTTCCTCGACAATGTCATCGACATGAACAAGTACCCGATAAAGGAGATAGACCGCGTCACCAAGTCCAACCGCAAGATCGGGCTCGGCGTGATGGGTTTTGCCGACATGCTTATAAAGCTCGGCATCCCCTACAACTCCGAGGCCGCCATAAAGACGGCCGAGCGCGTCATGTCCTTTATCCACGAGAAAGGCAAGGCGGCCTCCGAAGGGCTCGCCGCGGAGAGGGGCTCTTTCCCCAACTTCAAGGGTTCCGTCTACGACGGCAGGGTAGGGGCGATGAGAAACGCCACGGTCACAACGATCGCCCCCACCGGGACCATCTCGATTATCGCCGGGTGCTCTTCGGGCATAGAGCCGCTTTTCGCCCTCGCCTTCACGAGAACGGTCATGGAGGGCACGGAGCTTGTCGAGGTTAACCCTCTATTGGAACAGGTCGCCGTGGAAAGGGGCTTTGACAGCCCCGAAATAATGAAGGAGGTCGCCTCCAGGGGGACCCTCCACGGTGTCGGCGACGTCCCCGAGGAGATAAGGGACATATTCGTCACCTCTCACGACATCGAACCCGAGTGGCACATAAAGATGCAGGCCGCCTTCCAGAAGTATACGGACAACGCCGTCAGCAAGACCGTGAACTTCCCGAACTCGGCCACGGTCGAGGACGTAGCCTCGGTCTATATCTCCGCGTACAAGCTCGGATGCAAGGGAGTGACGGTCTACAGGGACGGCTCAAGGGACGTGCAGGTGCTGACCAAGGGGAGCGAGAAACCCGCGGCAAAGGTCGAGGTCCTGGCCGAAAAGGAGGCCGCCCATCCCACGCCCGCGAAGCCCAAGCCCAGGGGCGAAGTCGCCTTCGGCGTGACCAAGAAGATAAAGACCGGGTGCGGCAACCTGTACGTCACCATAAACGAGGACGAGGAAGGCCGCCCCTTCGAGATATTCACACAGATAGGCAAGGCGGGCGGATGCGTGGCGTCACAGTGCGAGGCGATGGGCAGGATGACCTCTCTGGCGTTGAGAAGCGGCATACAGGCCGATGAGATCGTAAAACAGATGAGGGGCATAAGCTGTCATCTGCCCGTGGGGTACGGAGGGGGCAAGGTGATGTCCTGTTCGGACGCGATGGCCCAGGCGATGGACTGGTATCTGGGGCTCAAAAGGAATACGGGCCCGGCTCTGTCTCTGGCCGGAGCCAGCCACCTGAACTTCCAGAACTCCAAGCTCGATTTCACTCTCGCCCCCGAGATACTCAAAAGGGGTGCGTGCCCGGACTGCGGAGGGTCGGTCGAGCATGCCGACGGCTGTCTCGTGTGCAGGGGCTGCGGCTACAGCGAGTGCGGCTGAAAAACGCCGCGCCGCTTCGGGCTATGGTCCTTTGGTCTCAGCGGCGTTTGATCCGCCGGGGCCGGCCCGGAGAGAGCCCGGTGTTTCCGTTCATGGATCGCCCCTGGGAGGGCGCCCGTTGGGTGGGCCGGGTTGCGTTTTTCCGCAACCCGCTAAAAGAACAAAGTTCTGGAAAAAACGGCCCGGTTGTGGCACTATATATGTGTTGTTAACCGACGCTTCATGTAAAGGCGATTATGGACCTTGAGATCGACATCGAATGCCGCGAATGCGGGCTGTTTTTCAAGCAGGGCTTCCGGGAGATGCCCCACGGCAAGTCCTTGAAGTGTCCGTTCTGCCACTCAGCCGCCCTTGAACTGAGGCAGCAGACCCTTGTCGAGAGAGAGAGCGGGTTCGATGTATTCGAGGTCTTGACTACCGGGAGGCTCGTAAAACGGAAGATCAAGCTCTGAGCCGGCGAAAAAGAGATAAACAAAAAGCCCCCTTTTCAAGGGGGTTTTTTTGTTTAAAACCGGCTGAAAAACCCCGGACTTCCAACCCCGGAGAGGGTTCATAAACACGGCCGGAAAAGCCCGGCTTCGGCCCCGGGCGGTTCATTGGCCGCAGTCCCAAAAGACTTGACGAAAAAGAGTTGTTAATATATGTTTACAAGGACGATATGAAGAACCTCTCAGCCATAATACTTGCCGCCGGCAAGGGCACCAGGATGAAGTCCGCGACCCCCAAGGTCCTGCACCGGGTATCGGGCCTTCCGATGCTCGCCTATCCCGTAAGGGTATTAAAGGGGCTCAAGGCCGAGAAGGTGGTCGTGGTCGTAGGCCACGGCGCCGAGACCGTCCGCTCCGCCTTCGACGCCTCAGGCGTGAATTTCGTCCTCCAGAAAGACCAGCTCGGCACCGGGCACGCGGTGATGTGCGCGATGAAGGGGCTCAAGGGGTTCAAGGGCGATGTCCTGATACTCTCCGGAGACGTGCCGCTCATAACCGGAGAGACGGTAAAGGGGCTTTTGAAACTGCACAGGGGCGGGGGAGGGAAAAGGCCCGTGCTCTCGCTTATAACCATGCTCCTCGACGACCCGAAGGGGTACGGCAGGATAGTGAGGGATGAGCACGGCTCGGTCGTGAGGATAGTCGAGGAGAAGGACTGCAGCGCCCCGCAGAAGGGCATAAACGAGGTCAACTCGGGACTTTACCTCGCCGACGCGGACTTCCTCCGGGAGAACATATTGAAGCTCGGCAACAGAAACGCGCAGGGCGAGTACTACCTGCCGGACCTCGTGGAGCTCGCCGTTACTGCCGGGCAGAAGGTAAAGGCCCTCACTCACATGCACCCGAACGAGGTCATGGGTATAAACAACAGGGTGGAGCTGGCGAAGGCCAATAGATTAATGCGCCTGAGAAAGGCCGAAGAGCTGATGTACTCCGGGGTCACAGTGCTGGACCCGGAGACGGCCTATATCGATTCCACGGTAAAGATCGGGACGGATACGACGATATATCCCGGAGTACACATAACAGGCGACACCGTCATAGGCTCGGGCTGCGTCGTTGAGGAGGGCTCAAGGATAACGGGCTCTGTCATCGGGGACTCGACCACGGTAAAGAGCCATTCCATCATAGAGGACTCTCATCTCGGCAAAGAGGTCGTCGTCGGGCCTTTCGCGAGGCTGCGCCCAGGGAACTCCATAAGCGACCGTGTCCGTATCGGAAACTTCGTAGAGATCAAGAAGACCTCCATCGGGAAGGGGTCGAAGGCCAACCACTTAAGCTACATCGGGGACTCCGTCATCGGGGCCGATGTGAACATAGGCGCCGGCACGATAACATGCAACTACGACGGGTATAAGAAGCACACTACGGTGATAGAGGACGGGGCCTTCATCGGAAGCGACACGCAGCTTGTGGCGCCGGTGACCGTTGGCAAAGGCGCGTATGTCGGCTCCGGCACCACGGTAACCAGGGACGTCCCCGCAGGCTCCCTTGTCGTAACGAGGGCCGGTGAGAAGGTCGTGGCGGGATGGGCGCTGAGGAAGAGAAAGAAGAAATAGAAGCGATACGGGCAGTCACGGGCCGTTCTATTCTCTTTTAGGGTCAAATACCCCTTTAGCTTGCTGCGCTCTGCAAAAGGCCTTTTTGCGCGCTGGCGCGCGCCTCGTGGCGATTGCTTCGCTCGCTGTCAAGCTCGCGCGCAATAAATACAGAGGCTTGCTCGTTCACTTTCCTTTATTCGCTCGGCAATGGACCTGGTGTTTTGTAAAAACGACACAAAAACATCTTTTTAAGGATACTGGATGTTTTAGATACCCCGGAGAAAAGCTCCGGGTAGGTTCATTTAATACCCTTTTCAAGGAGAGTCATTCCAATGTGCGGTATCGTGGCTTATGTGGGGCAGAAGGACGCGGTGGAGGTGCTTCTCGACGGGCTTAAAAAACTCGAGTACCGCGGCTATGACTCTTCCGGTATCGCCATACTCAAGGACCGCAAGATCGAGCTCAGAAGGAGCGTTGGAAAGCTACATAACCTTACCGCCGAGATCGGGAAAAGACCGCTTTCAGGCCACATAGGGGTGGGGCACACCCGCTGGGCCACGCACGGAAGGCCCTCCGAGCAGAACGCTCACCCTCACATCGAGGGCGGAGTGGCCGTAGTGCATAACGGCATCATAGAGAACTACCTCTCTTTGAAGGAACAGCTTTCAAGGGAAGGCTCGCAGTTCAAGTCCGAGACCGACACGGAGATATTGAGCCACCTCATCTGCCGCGAGGTAAAACGGGGCAAGCCCCTTGCCGAGGCGGTCCGGGCCGCCGTAAAGTATGTAAAGGGGACCTATTCCATCGCCGTCGTCAGCGAACACGAGCCCGATAAGATAGTCGGGGCCCGCATGGAGTGCCCCATGATACTCGGGGTCGGCAAACACGAGTTCATCCTTTCCTCCGACATACCCGCCATATTGAACATCACCAGACGGGCGATATTCTTGAACGACGGGGAGATGGTCGTCATAACCAAAGACGGCGCCGAGGTGACCGACTTCGACGGCAAGGCCGTTCATAGAGAGCCCACCGCCATAAACTGGTCCCCGATAATGGCCGAGAAGGGCGGCTACCGCCACTTCATGCTCAAGGAGATATTCGAGCAGCCCAGGGCCGTAACCGACACCTTCAGGGGCATCGTGACCGAGGAGAGCGGGGACGTCTTCCTGAACAAGTTCAACATCCCGGTCACGGAGATAAAGAGGATATACATAACCGCCTGCGGCACATCGTGGCACGCGGGCCTCGTCGGCAAATCCCTCTTCGAGGAGTTCTTCGGCATACCCACGGAGGTGGACCTCGCCTCAGAGTTCCGCTACAGGAACCCGCTCATAGACAACAAGACCCTCGTGATCTCCATCTCCCAGTCCGGGGAGACCGCCGACACCCTGGCCGCCGTCAAGGAGGTGAAGAGGAGGGGCGCGTGGACGCTCTCCATCTGCAATGTCATGGAGAGCAGCCTCACCAGAGAGGCCCACTGGTCTTTCATGACGCACGCCGGCCCGGAGATAGGGGTGGCCTCGACCAAGGCTTTTACGACCCAGCTTACCGCCCTGTATCTCATAGCCATCTACTTCGGCAGGGTCTCCGGCAGGCTCGACGAGGAGACCGGAAAGGCCCTGATACACGAGCTGGTGAAGCTCCCCAAGAAGATCGAGCATGTCCTTGACCGGGCCGGTCATATCGAGGCGATCGCGAAGAAGTACTTTCACCTGAGGGACTTTATCTACCTCGGCAGGGGGATGAACTTCCCCATAGCTTTAGAGGGCGCATTGAAGCTCAAGGAGATATCATACATACACGCCGAGGGGTACGCCGCCGGAGAGATGAAGCACGGCCCCATCGCCCTCATTGACGAGAACATGCCGGTTGTGGCCATAGCCCCGAGGGACTTGAGCTACCCGAAGATGCTCGGCAACATCGAAGAGGTTAAGGCAAGGGGCGGGCGCATAATAGCCCTCGTGAACGACGGGGACACCGAGGCCTCTCAGAACGCCGACGACGTCATCACCGTGCCGGAGGCCTCGGCGCACATGACCCCGATACTCATGTCGGTGCCGCTTCAGCTTCTGGCGTACCATATAGCGGTCCTCAAGGGGACCGATGTGGACCAGCCGAGAAACCTCGCCAAGAGCGTTACGGTCGAGTAGAAAGACCCGTGGCGTTCGCGCTTTAGAGCGCTCTCAGGGCCGCTTTTTTTAAAGC
>JACRCJ010000046.1 GCA_016219075.1 Deltaproteobacteria bacterium
ATACTAAAAAAGAATAAAGCTAAAAAAATTTATAAGTGCGTTTTTTAAAAAATCCGAAAGGCTAAAACTGCCTTAAAAACCTGATGTCGTTCTCGAAAAATAACCTCAGGTCGTCTATCCCGAACTTGAGCATGGCTATCCTCTCGATGCCCAGGCCGAAGGCGAACCCGGTGTACTCCTCGGGGTCGTACTTGACGGTTCTGAAGACCTCCGGGTGAATCATCCCCGCGCCAAGTATCTCAAGCCAGCCGCTCCCCTTGCAGACCCTGCACCCCGAACCGCTGCAGATAACGCAGCGTATGTCCACCTCGGCGCTCGGCTCGGTGAAAGGGAAAAAACTCGGCCGAAACCTTATGCCGGTATCTTCGCCGAAGAGCTCGTGGAGGAACTGAGTAAGTATCCCCTTGAGGTCCGAGAACCTCACGCCCCTGTCCACCATAAAACCCTCGACCTGGTGGAACATGGGGGTGTGCGTGATGTCGGAGTCCCTCCTGTAGACGGTCCCCGGGGCTATGACCCTCAACGGGGGCCTCTCGACCTCCATCACCCTTGGCTGTACGGCGGAAGTGTGAGTGCGGAGCAGCACTTCTTCGTTGATGTAGAAGGTATCCTGCATGTCCCTGGCGGGATGGTCTTTCGGAAGGTTTAAAGCCTCAAAATTATAATAGTCGAGCTCCACCTCGGGACCCTCGGCTATGTCGAAGCCGAGCCCTGAGAATATCGCCTCGACCGAGTCCATCACCTGCGTGACGGGGTGCCTTTTCCCAAGCGGCGCCCTTCTGCCCGGAAGCGTCACATCGACCCGGTCGGTTGTGAGTCTGGCGGCCTTCTCCCTCTCGTCAAAGGACGAAAGAAGCCTCTCCGCCTCTTTTTCGATTGCGTCCTTGGCCTGATTTATGGCCTCCCCGGCGGCCTTTCTCTCCCCGGCAGGCAAGCCGCCGAGCTCTTTTAAAAAAGAGGCTATCTCACCCTTTCTGCCGATGTACCTGGTCTTGACCTGAGCGGCCTTCTCCCTGGTGTCGGCCCTTGAGAGATCTGAAAAAGCCTCTTTCAAAAGATTTTCGAGCTTTGCTATCATGCAGCCAGGCTTGTCTTGGCAACCGATACGATCTTGGTGAAGCCGGCCGGGTCCTTTACGGCGAGGTCCGCGAGCGCTTTCCTGTCCATTGTGACATTCGCCCTCAAAAGGCCGTTTATAAGGCGGCTGTAGGTGATGTCGTTCATGCGGGCCGCCGCGTTTATTCTCGCTATCCAGACGCCCCTCATATCCCTTTTCTTGGCCTTCCTGTGCGCGAACGCGTAGGCCATGGCCCTGTCAACGGCTTCCGTGGCTATACGGTAAAGGGTGCCTTTGCCGGCCCTGAAGCCTTTGGCGGCCTTCAGTACCTTCTTTCTCTTTTTCTTGGCGTGTAATGCTCTTTTAACCCTCGGCATGACTTTGCTGTCTCCTTCTGTAATGAGTTGACTGGATCAAAAAATGAAATGTCTTAGTTGTACGGGATAAGCCTCTTTATCGACCTCTCGTGCGTCTCCGAGATAAGCCCCGCCTGCCTTAAAGCCCTCTTGGTCTTCTTGGCCTTGCTGGTAAGGATGTGCCTCATCCCGGCCTTCCTTCTCTTAACCTTGCCGGTCCCGGTTACCTTGAACCTTTTCGCGGCGCCCTTGTTCGTCTTGATCTTAGGCATCTTCTCTCTCCTCAGACTACTTTGGTGTCTGTTGTGTTTGTTGTGGCGCGGCCTTCTGCTGAGCCGGCGCTATCAGCATGCTCATGTTCCTGCCTTCAAGCCTTGGGTTCGACTCTATCACGGCGGCGTCCTTCAGCTCTTCGGCTACCCTCTTGAGCATCCCCATGCCCAGCTCGGTATGGGTGATCTCGCGGCCCCTGAATATGATGGTTACCTTTACCTTGTTCCCGTCGGCTAGAAACTTCCTAATGTTACGCAGCTTGAACTGGAAGTCGTGCTCCTCGGTCTTGCCGCGCATCTTCATCTCTTTTACGAGGACTACCGTCTGCTTCTTCTTGGCGTCCTTGGCCTTCTTGCTCAACTGGTACTTGTACTTGCCGTAGTCCATTATACGGCAGACCGGAGGATTGGCCGTGGCGGCCACCTCCACCAGGTCGAG
>JACRCJ010000242.1 GCA_016219075.1 Deltaproteobacteria bacterium
AGGGCCTTGAGATGGACGCCGTGGCCCGCGAGATGATCTCAAGGGTGGACGGGCTCAGAAACGACTTCGGGAGGTTCATGAACGAGTTCGATGTCCTCGGCAGACACATCGGGAACGCGAAGACGAAGTACGAAGAGGCCGAGAGAAAGGCCGAGAGGTTCTCTGAAAGCCTATCGGTCTTGGGGGAGCCGGCCGGGCCTGTCCTTGAGGACGGAGTCGAGGAAGAGAAGGCCTGAAGGGGCAAGGGGGTGGTGGTGGGAGGTTGCCTGCTAAAACGGGATAAAGAGACTTTGACGGCCACGGGCGACCCGTGGTCTTTTTTATTCTCTCTTAGGGTCTAATACCCCGCAGCTTGCCGCGTCATTTTAAATCACCTCCCCCTTGACGGGGGAGGCAGGGTGGGGGAGCAAGATTTCACCCTCCCCGCTTCCCGTTGCATCGGAATAGCGCAACGGGAGCCCAGCCCTCCCATCGAGGGAGGGGAGGTATAAGGGAGATATCCCGTAGCTTGCTACGGGATAGTTCATTTTTTTAAGTCTTGAACCCGCCGGGTCTTCGAACCCCTGGGGTTTTTTTATCTTTTGCGCCTACACCTACCTTATAAACAGGGTCAGGCCCGCTCTGGCCACAAGCTACGCCTATGTAAACCCCGTAATCGCCGTCACTATCGGGGTGTTAATCGCCGGTGAAAAAGTCACGGCAGCGGGCTTTGCCGCGATGCTCGTGATAGTCGCAGCCGTCATGATGGTGATATTCGGGCGCAAAGCGCCTTTAAAGAGCGATTGACTTGCGGTTCCCGTTTGTTTATTATTTTATAATAAACCGCCCCGCCGCTTTTCTCGGGGTATTCGAAGGAAATATCGTTAGTCAGCCTCTGCGGCAAGCCGCGCTTAATTAAACCCCGACAGGGGATTAAATCGCAGTGACCGTTTTTTAAATCCAGAGCAGTAAGAAGGTGGAAAGACAGTGAAGAAGAAACTTTACAATGTGGCCATAGCAGGGGCCACGGGCGTGGTGGGCAAGGAGTTCCTGAAGATACTCGAAGAACGGAACTTCCCGGTAGGCGAAATCCGTCTTCTGGCCTCCGAGAGGAGCGCCGGGGCAAAGCTTGAGTTCAGGGGCAAGGAAGAGCTGGTGAGGCTTCTGGACGAGGAGACCTTCGAGGGGATCGACATCGGGCTCTTTTCACCGGGCGCAAACGTCTCGGCGAAGCACGCCCCCAGGGCCGGGGACGCCGGATGCATAGTCATAGACAACACCAGCCAGTTCAGGATGGACCCGGATGTGCCTCTCGTCGTCCCCGAGGTCAACCCCGAGGCGATAGCCGGGTACGAGGCTAAAAACATCATAGCCAACCCCAACTGCTCGACCATCCAGATGGTGGTGGCCTTGAAACCGATACACGACAAGTACAGGATTAAAAGGATAGTCGTCTCCACATACCAGTCCGTCTCCGGGGCCGGCAAAGAGGCGATGGAGGAATTGTCGGAGCAGGTCAAGAGCCTCTTTAACATGCGCACCCCGGAAGTAAAGGCCCTCCCCCACCAGATCGCCTTCAACTGTCTTCCGCAGATAGACTCGTTCCTGGAGAACGGCTACACCAAGGAAGAGATGAAGATGGTCAACGAGACAAGGAAGATCTTCGGGGACGACTCCATAAGGGTCACCGCCACGACAGTGCGCGTGCCGGTCTTTATCTGCCACTCCGAGTCCGTCAACATCGAGACGGAAAAGCCCATAACCCCGCAGGAGGTCAAAAAGCTCCTCTCAAAGGCCCCGGGCGTGACCGTCGCCGACGACCCCAAAAAAGGGATCTACCCGATGCCCATAGACGCCGCGGGCCTCGACGATGTCTTCGTCGGAAGGATTAGAAAGGACGAGTCAGTCGAAAACGGCATCAATATGTGGGTAGTCTCGGATAACTTGAGAAAGGGCGCGGCCCTGAACGCCGTTCAGATAGCCGAAGTCCTCATAAAAGACTACATCTGAACAAAGACCGCCGGTAGAGGTTCCTGGAGGGAAACTTTCTGTAGAAAGGTTTCCCCCAGACCCCCTTCAAAGACTTTAAGTTCTCGGGGAACACCCCCCACAGTAACATCGGGGGGGGGTGTTCCCCGGGAAGAACCTAAAATTTTTGAAGAGAGTTTGAGAGAAACTTTTTATAAAAAGTTTCTCTCAAGAGCCTTATCAGGTGGTCTTTTGTTTTGGAAGGTTTTTATGCGTAACATAAGGCTTTTGATAGAGTACGAAGGGACGGATTACGCGGGTTGGCAGTTCCAGCCCTCTTTGCCCACGGTACAGGGTGAGCTGGCCTCGGCTGTTAAGGAGCTTACGGGTGAGGATGTGGAGGTACGGGGCGCTTCGAGGACGGACGCCGGGGTGCACGCCTCCGGGCAGGTCGCCTGTTTTAATACGACCTCTCTCATACCCGCCTTCAACATAAGGCAGGGTCTCAACTCATATCTGCCGAAGGACATAATAGTAAAGGACGCTTCCGACGCCCCTGCTGAGTTCGACCCCCGGAGGGACTCCAGGGGGAAGGTCTATCGCTACGATATCCTTAACAGAAGTTACCCCTCGGCGCTAAGGAGGAACTTCGTCTGGCATGTATTCAAGCCGCTTGATGTCGGGCTTATGAGGGAGGGGGCCGCTCACATAATTGGCGAGAAGGACTTTTCGTCCTTCAGGGCCGCCGACTCCGACGCCATCCACTCGATGCGGGAGGTAACTTCCGTAGAGATAGAGGAGAAGGGCGACGGTTTCATCGAGGTGGAGGTGAGGGGCACGGCCTTTTTAAGGCACATGGTGAGGATCATGGTCGGCACCCTTGTGGCCGTTGGCAAGGGAAAGGTCTTGCCTGACAAAGTGGCCGCGATAATAGAGGCTAAAGAGAGGGCGGCGGCCGGGATGACCGCCCCGCCACAGGGGCTTTTTTTGATCAAGGTCGAGTATTAGCCAACAAGCGCGCACCACTCCTGTTTTTCACGCAAAAGTCTGATTTTCCTCTTAAAAATACCCGCTCTCCTCAGAATAGACTTGTTTTTCCGCATACTCTATTGCATACTTAAGTCTTCCGATGGCCCCTCACCGGGCTTGAAAAACCCGGGAATTTTCAGACCGATGGAACCTTCTCGATAGCAAGATTTACGGCGAATTAAACGCCGCGGAAAATTAAAAATAAAAAGTAAGAAAAAGGATTTTTGGCCGTTATGGAGCTGACTTTAGGGCCTGTCCTCTTTGAGTGGAAGAGGGAGGAACTGGTTAAGTTTTACGAGGAAGTCGCCGGGATGGACATCGACAGGGTCTATCTGGGCGAGGTCGTATGCACCAGAAAGCTCGCCCTCAACTTCGACGACATCGAACGCATCGCCGGGTCGCTCATCGACTCCGGCAAGAAGGTGGTGCTTTCAAGCCTCGCCGTGATATCGAACGAGGAGGAGCTTGAGTTCACCAGAAGGCTCGCCGGGTTCCCCTACGCGATAGAGGCCAACGACATGTCGGTTCTGAACATCGCCGACCCTTCAAAAAGAGAGGTGCTCGCGGGCCCTCACATAACGGCATACAATGCGCCGAGCATCGAGTTCTTGAAAGAGACCGGCGTAAGGCATGTCACATTCCCGGTGGAGCTCCCGAGGGGATCGGTCCTCTATAACATCAGGGAGACCGGCATAGAGGCGGAGGTCTTTGTCCACGGCAAGGTCCCGCTGGCGTTCTCGTGGAGGTGCTACACTTCGAGGGCGTTCGGCCTCGGTAAGACCGAATGCCGCCACCACTGCGCGAAGTACCCTGACGGGATGGAGATAAAGACGATGGACGGCGAACCGGTCTTCACCGTAAACGGCACGACTCTATTGAGCGCTTCGACCTATACGCTTATCGAGAGCGTTGAGGACCTGAGGGATATAGGAGTCAAGGCATTGAGGATTTCGCCCCAGTACAGGGAGACGGGAAAGATAGTCGAGCTCTTCAGGAGAAGGATGAGGGGGGAGACGACCGCGGAGGCGGGGCTTGAGGAGCTTAAAGGGTCGACGGGCGGGAGTTTCTGTAACGGCTGGTATATGGGTGGGGCAGGCAAGGACTATATAGCGAAGGCCCGGAGCTCTTCCGGGGCGCAAGAAAAAGGAGGTATCTATGGCTGATCTTATCGACAAGGCGATCCTCATAGGGATAGGGCTGGAGAAGAAGGCGAAGGAAGCGCTCGAGGAGCTTCAGAAGGCCGGAAAGTCGGCAAAAGAGGCCGCTGGCGGAGAAAAGCCGGCCGAAGACCTGACCCCAAAGCAGTTAATCGAGAACAAGGTCGTCGAGGAGGGCGTGAAAGTCCTGAAGGAGTTCCTCGGTCTCGTCAAGTCCGCCAAGGAGAGGCTCGAAAAAGACCTCTCGTCGTCTTCGGGGAAGGTCCTGGAAAGGCTCAATCTCCCGACCTCCGACGACCTCGATATAGTGAAAGAGATGGCCAGGGTCGCCAGGGAAAAGGTGGACAGGCTTGAGAAAAAAGTCGAGGAGTTGGAGAGCAGGCTCGGAAAAGAACGGTAGGTTTTTTCCAATCCTTGAA
>JACRCJ010000243.1 GCA_016219075.1 Deltaproteobacteria bacterium
GTTGTCAAGGTCGTGCCTGCTCCTGCGAAAGGATCAAGGACATATGGGATTGAATTTGAAGCTGGCTTGAATTTATTTAAAACGTATCGGACAAATTCAGAAGAGAAAGCCTCTTTGTATTTTAACCAACGATAAAATGGGGTGGATTTGTTTGCCTGGAAAGAAACAAGCTGACGTGTAAGTTCTTGATTTATAATTAATTTATCAGCATATTTGCGGTATAAAGCTGCTCTTGCATTAACAAAAGATAAGGCTTTAAGATTTCTATCTTTCTCAAATTGTAATTTTTCGATAGAAAATCCCATGGAATATGCCCTCTAAGCAATATATGGTAGCTTGCAAAACAATACTACACAGTATATATTGTGTCAAGAAGGTTTTACTCAAGGAATTGTTTAAATTTAATTAGAAAAATTTTTATTCACCCCAGCCCCGAAACCTTAACTCCTACAAGCCTCACTGCCCTGGGGAACTCTACGGACTCAAGGAGCTTTAAAGCCGAGGGCCATATGTCGTTCAAAGAGCCCGTCGCCGTCTCGAAAGTAGTCCCCCTCGTTATGGTCTTAAAGTCAGAGTAGCGTATCTTTATGGTCACGGTGCGGGCCTTGCGCCCGATATCCTTGAGCCGCGCCGCGACATCTTCGGTCAAGGCGTAGAGCGTCTCTTTTATGATGTAGATGTCCCCGGTGTCCTCTTCGAAGGTGACTTCCCTGCTTAGCGTCCCCGGCTCGCGGAAAGAGACCACCGGGCTTGTATCGACCCCTCTGGCGTGCTCATGGAGGGTAGCGCCGATATTGGGGCCGAAGTTCCTCTCAAGGTGCTGTATGGGGGTTTTTGCCAGCTCCCCTATCGTTTTTATACCAAGGTCATTGAGCCTTCTTTCGGTCTTTCTCCCCACGCCCCAGAGCTCTATTACCGGCAGGTCCCTTAATGTCTTCTCCACATCTTTTTCGTAGACCACCCTGAAGCCGTCGGGCTTACCCATGTCGCACGCCATCTTGGCGATGAGCTTATTTGGGCCGACCCCTACGGAGGCCGTAAGCCTCAACTCCCTTTTTATCCGCTCCTTTATCTCTCCCGCGATCTTAACGGCGTTGGGGAACGGGTCTGCCCCGGCCTCTGACAAAATTTCTATGAACGCCTCGTCGAGGCCGAAGGACTCTACCTGGGGGCTGTAGTCACGGAGAAGCTCCATGAACCTCTCCGACTCTTTTTCGTAAGCCTCGAAGTCCACGGGGAGAAAGACCGCCAGCGGGCAGAGGCCGTACGCCTTTTTAAGGGGCATCCCGGAGTGAACGCCGGATTTTCTGGCCTCGTAGGAGGCGGCGGACACTACCCCTCTTTTCCTCGGGTCCCCGTCCGCGCCGACGATGACCGGCCTGCCCTTGAGGCCCGGTTCCTTCTTTATTTCAACGGACGCGAAAAACGCGTCGAGGTCCACATGTATTACAGCTCTTGGCGCCATGCGTTCAGAGTCCTTGGGAAGTTTATTTTTTTAACAGGCAAGAGGGCCCCGGAGGGCCCGCTTCAAAAAAAACGCCTCGGTCCTGGAAAGACCGGGCGTTTAAAGGAGTATAGCACAAGAGGGACGGGGCTTGAAAGGAATTTAACGGGAAGGCGGTGCTGAACGGAGGGAAAGAAGAGGGCCGGGGTCTTCCCGGCCTTGTAGCCTCAGGCGTATTTGCGCGCCGAGCGGACTATCTCGTCGGCGAAGTACGGCTTTCTTATGAACTCGTCGAGCATCCCCTCTTTTATGCCCTGGAGTATGACGTCTTCCGCGTCGCGGAAGTACCCGGTGAAGAGGACCACCTTCGTGCCGGGCCTGACCTTTTTTATCTCCCTGAATGTCTCCAGGCCGTTCATCCCTGGCATCACTATGTCCATGAAGACCAGCGAGTACCCCCTTTGCCTGACCGCCTCCACGGCGTCCGAGCCGCTTACCACATAGGCCGCCTCAAACCCCTCGTCCTTCAATATCTCGCTTATCCCTATCCCGATGGACTCCTCGTCGTCGACCACGAGTATCTTGCTTTTGATCTGCTTGTTTAACATTTTGGCTCCTTTGCCGATCTCCCATTGAGTCCCGGTATCCCCGTGCTGAAACGCTACTTCCATATGGCGCTCCACCTGCGTTCATCCCCTGCCAGGGGTTTAGGGTTAATGGTTTTCGGTTTAAACTGGCGCTAAGGATGCAAATGTTTTTACCGTGGTTCAACCTGGTACGATGGAGTCGAAACGAAGAAGCGGGCGGGCTGTCAGATCGAGGTGCGACGGCTTTTTTAGATACTGTTACAGGGTCGTTGATGGGAGTGTTCCATGAAGCTGCATTAATTATACCTTTTTCGGCATTCATGTCAAGTTATTGACGCATAATTTTGTCCTTTTTTTTCTGATTACTTATCTTTTTCAGCTAAAGAACCGGCAGGATGGCCTGTTTTAGAGACGCCCCTCTCCGGGCCCCTCGGGAGGACCGGCCTTTTAAAGAGCATGAAGGCAAGAAATACCGAAAAAAGCATAAGAAAAAGTGAGATTGTGAAGGCGGCCCCGGCGCCGTACCTTCCGTACAGAGCTGTCCCTATGAACGGGGCTATCGCCCCCCTTACGCCCCCCAGCGCGATAGAGGCCGCCATGTAGTGGGGGACCTCTTTGGGCTCGGCCATCCTTATCACTACTATGTAGTTGGCGAGTTCCACCGCGGCGAAGACGAACCCTGCGGCCCCCTGCGCCGCCCCGAGCACAAGGATGTCGCGAGTCATCAAGTAAAGGAGCGGGACCGTCGAGGCGGCCATGAATATCAGCGCCAGGGTCTTTCTTACCGTGAACCTGTCCATGAAGTGTCCCCAGAAGAAAAACCCCGCAAGCCACATCCCGGAGAAGACCGAACCGTAGATGCCGGTGGCGAAGTTCGATATATGCGACTCGTCCACGAGCACAAGGGGGAATACCGGGAGCGCAAGGAGCATCCCGGACTCGAATACCGTATAGGCGGCGAGAAACCTGAGGAATACCGGGTCGCTGAAGGGCGCCCGGAAGCTGCCGATGCCCCGTAGACTCCCTCTTTTGCGCTCCTCCCTCCTTACCTTTACGCGCCTGAACTGGAGGGCCGAGAGGACGCCGAAGACGGCGGCCGCGGGGAAGATGTAGCGGTAGTTCCCGGTGCCTTTCTCAAGCACATAGCCCGCCAGGGCTGAGGAGGCTATCCAGAAAAGCGCCGTCCTCACCCGCACCCGGCTCATGAGCCGGCCCCTCAAGGCCTCCGGGTAGTTGGTCTTCATTATATAGGCGTAGGACGGGAACGGGACCGCCGTGATGAACATATAGAGGAAGATCACCGCCGTGTACCACGCCGGCGAGTAGACCCAGAACATCGTCACAAGAAGCCCTCTCCCCAGGACGCAGGGCCAGACCACATACCAGACCCTTCCCTGTCCGAAGAGGTCCTCAGTCCACAGTAGCGTAAAGGCGTTGGCAAGGTACGGGGCCGCGGCCAGTAAAGCGATCTGGAAGTGCGTGGCCCCGATCTTTCTTCCGACGACGGAGACGAAAGGCAGCAGCATCCCCCCGAATATCCCCACAAGCATCGCCGAGCGCAGGTCGTAATAGTATGTGTGCCTCGCGTGCAGAGGCAGGTCCCTGAACCTCATGGGTCTGATTATAGTTGAAAGCCGGTACGGCGTGGAAGCGAAATCGGGGGGGAGCGAGGTTGCGGTTGTTACGGTTTTTGACGATTGGGACGATTGGATTATAATATTAATATAGGACATTGAAAAAGTGTTGAAAATGATAGTCATTATCAGTAAGACCAAGGAGGTGCCAGTATGAACCGCGTAAATTGGAGAAAAAACGAGGCTGAGGCCTTGAACGAGATCAAAGGCGGGACAAGACTCCTGTTAAGGTTTCTCTACAGTCCCGAAGACGAAGGGTCAAAAAAGATCATGGAAGAGACGTTTAACGACGAGCAGGTCGTAAAACTGATCGAGAGAGACACCGCGCCGGTCATGATCAACATCGACGAGAAAAAGGAACTCGGCAAGAAGTACCATGTAGACTGGACTCCGGCGTTCGTGATCGCCGACGAGGAAGGAAGAGAGCTTGAAAGGTTCGTCGGATATCTGCCGCCGAAGGAGTTCATCGCCCAGATGCTTCTTTCCAGAGGTCTGGCCGACTTCCATCTCGAAAGGTACGCGGAAGCCGTAAGCCTGTTTGAGGAGCTTGTCGACGAGTGCGCGGACTCAGAGCTTGTGCCCGAGGCCGAGTACTTCATCGGCGCGTCCAACTTCAAGGTGACAGGCTCAGCCGAATCGCTCGGCGAAGTATGCCATACGCTTAACACCAAGTACCCTGAGAGCGTCTGGACAAAGAGATGCTCGATATGGGCGCATCTGCCGCTTCATAGACCCTTTGTGGGTTACGACCAGGGCGGTTCAGCCGGCAGCGGCGCTTACTAAGCGCGCGTACCGGACAAAAAAAGGCGCGTTCCAAAGGGAACGCGCCTTTTTTTGCGTCAGTTCCCCGCCATCATGCTTGATTTTTGGCCGCTAAGGTATTAGACTTAGCATACAATATCAAAATCTTCCGCAACGACGCCATAAAAGAGAGAATACCGGACATGAAAAAGGCCTATCAGATGAACCCTGAAGCGTCACCCGGCGTCTTCAAGTCTTATGTCAACATGTTCCTGAATGTCGTAGACGACATAATACTCTTCCTTGTCGCCCTCGGCATAATAGGGGTGGCCGCGCTACTCATGCTCGAGGGGGTCTCCGACTTCATACTGCACGACCAGCACTCGATCTCGCACATCATAAGCGACCTGATGTTCGTCCTTATCATCATGGAGCTGTTCAGGCAGGTGATGCGCCAGATCAACCGCCATCCGTTCTCTCTGAACCCTTTCATATATATCGGGATAATCGCCAGCGTCAGGGGGATACTCCTTACGCAGATGAGGCTCGGGATGGGCGAGGAGCCGTGGGAGGGAGGGGTGATACAATTGAGCGTACACGCGGCGATCGTCATCCTCCTCGTGCTGAGCCTGTACTTCTACTCAAAACGCGTCCACAGGGAAGACGACTGAACCGGGGCCGAAGACAAAAAAGACCGGGTCCTTTGCCGGGTACCGGTCTTCCTGAAAGGTCTTCCTGAAAAAGGCCCGCCTACGAATGCAGGACCGAAGGCGGGAGAGGCTCCGTAAACTTAAGCCCGGCGGTAACGAGCCGGTACTTGCCGGCGCCGCTGGCCCAGACCACGCGCGCCCTTCTCACCAGGTCCATCGACTCTATGTTAAGGTCCACTTCAGTCCCCGCATCGAGCGGGTCGCCGACATACTGCAGCCTTATGCCGCCCGCCGAGAGGTCCTTCGCCTTCGAGACTATCGGGGCGCTCCCCTCCCCTTTTGAAAAAAGATAACAGGCCGACGCGCTTACCACCCTCTCCTCGCCCCTTATCTTAAGCCCGTGGCGCGCCACCGCGTCCTCAAGAGGCACCGCCGTGATGGAGCCTACATGGTCCATAAGCTCCTGGAGCTTGAAGGGCTTTGAGATGCAGGCGCTCTTAAACTCGCTGATCACGCTTATGGCCTCCAGCTCGGCCTCCGGGTTTCCGGTTATAAAGAGGAACCTGTTTCTAAGGTAGGGATGCCTTCTTGTGGCCGCGAGGTACAGACCTATGCCGTCCAAGAGGGGCATGTTGATGTCCGTTACCACGAGGTCAAAGGCGCTTCCGAGCAGCTTGTTGAACGCATCAAGGCCGTTTGAGGCGGTCTCGACCGAGTAGCCTGATTCCGTCAGGATGTCCGAGTACATCCGTCTCAGGACACTGTCGTCATCCACGGCCAGTATCTTTTTTTGGCAGGCAGGCATACCCACCCCCTTTATGTCGTATAAAAAATTATATCACCAATGACGGCACTGTCAATAGAAAGGGAAAGAAGAGGGGGAAACCCTAAAAAAAGCCTTTTAAAAGAGCCTTTTTTAACGCCTGAGCGAGGTCTGAATGGGTGTGCCACTCCGCAATCCCGTCGCTTTAGCGGCGGGTCAAGGAGTGGCAAATATAAATGATTCTTCCTTACCATCAAAATTCTACGCCATTTATGGCGGGGAATTTTAATTAAGTGTTGAAAAGACCGATTTTTATCTGGTACTCTTGTGTATGGCCGAAACGCTTGAACCGCCCCGGACCCATGGCAAAAAGACGCTTCCCGCGGGCGCCAACGGAGTAACCGTGAAAAAGATACCCTTGAGACAAAGAGGCGCGACATACCTTTTCCTCGTCTTATTCCTCGCTCTTTCGGGTTGCGTTAAAGCCCCTTACACCGAGCGCGCCCAGTTCATTATCATCTCGGAACCGGAGGAGGCAGAGCTCGGCGTCACTACCTTCGGTGAGATAAAGAAGAAATCGTCCCTCGTCTCCTCGGCCCCGGACCTCGACATCATAAAGCGCGTAGGCGGCAGGATTGCCGACGCGGCCTATAAGCCGGAGTACCGGTGGGAGTTCATCCTCATAAATGACAAGGCCGTAAACGCCTTTGCCCTGCCCGGCGGCAAGGTGGCGTTCTACACCGGGATACTCCCAGTCACGAAGGACGAGGCAGGCGTGGCCGTAGTCATGGGGCACGAGGTAGCCCACGTCCTTGCCCGCCACGGGGCCGAGAGGCTCTCGCAGCGGGAGGTGATGGCGATCGGCCAGACAGCGCTGATGGCGGCCATAGCCGGCAAAAGCCCCGCGGCGCAGGACGCCCTTTTGGGCGCCTACGGCGTAGGCGCCCAGGTCGGCGTGATGCTCCCGTTCAGCAGGACTCAGGAGTCCGAGGCCGACAAGATCGGCCTCATCCTCATGGCAAAGGCCGGATACGACCCGAGGGCCGCCGTCCTTTTCTGGAAGAGGATGGACGAGCTCTTCGGAGGCAAGGCCCGGCCGGAGCTTCTCTCCACGCATCCGAACGACCAGAGGAGGATAAAGGAGATCGAGGACTTCCTCCCCGTGGCAATGGATATCTACAGGCAGAGCGCCTCAGGCAAGACGGAGCGGTAGCCGCACGGCCTAATCCGGTCCTTTCATCGCCGTCAGTGCGGCACATTAATCCAAAACTGCTATGTTGCCAAGATTACGGCGGATTAAACGCTTCGGAAAATTGAACCACTACCGCCTGGAAGGCGGTAGGTTCAAAAGTTCTCGTCGGCTGAAAGCCCGACTGAATTCCCCCCTTTCCTAAAGGGGGACAAAGGGGGATTATAAGTCGGCTGTTTTAAGATAATCTCCCCTAACCCCTCTTTGGTAAAGAGGGGAACCCGAATATCCCTGCCTTCTACATTAGATGACGCAATTTTCCGGCTCTGCGTGGATAACCGGAAAGTTGATGACCCCATAGACGCACTGGAAGTTTTCGCCTTGAAGGCGAGGGATTTTAGAACCCATTGTGAGACATTAAAGTCTTTTTTCAGCGAATATTCCCCGCGCCCGGTGCCCCTGAGGCGCTTTGAAAAAAACCGCGCTTTTAAAAAGTAAGCTGTGGTATAATTTTTTACCGTTAACAGCATCGGGCCTCAAAGTCTGCCGTATCTTCAGCCAATATCCCTCAGAGAAGCAACATGAAGGACGCGAAAAAGACAAAAAAAGAACTCCTTGAAGAACTTGCCGGGTTGAGGGCCGAATCGGATTCGATAAAATCGAGACTCGCCGCCGCAGAGGGGAAACTTCAAACGGAAAGGCGGCGGTTCTGCGACTTCCTTGACTGCCTCCCCGTATTCGCCTATCTCCAGGCGCCCGACTACTCCATACGCTACGCCAACCGGTACTTCAAAAGACTCTACGGAGACCCGGGAAAAAGACCCTGCTACGAGGTGATCTGGAACAGGTCCGCTCCGTGCGACGAGTGCCCCACCTTCCGGGTGTTCGAGACCGGGAAACCGGAGGTATGGGAGTCGCATCATCCGGCGGACGGACGCGCTTACAGGGCCTATGACTTCCCTTTCACCGACAGCGACGGGACCCAGCTGGTGCTCGAGATAAGCCTCGACCTTACGGAGAGCAGAAGGGCCGAGGAGTCTTTAAGGAATACCGAGTCGTTCTTCAGGACGATCCTTGAAGACCTGCCGGACATGATCTGCAGGTGGCGGCCCGGCGGGGAGATCACCTTCGTGAACGAAAACTTCTGCCGCTACTTCGGCAAGTCCGCAGAGGTGCTTGTCGGCAATAACTTCCTTCCCTACATATGCGTGGACTCGGGGGGCTGCTCGAAAAAAGGAACCGGCGGGTTCAGCGTCGAAAGCCCCCTTGAGTACAGCGAGAAGAAGGCCGTGGGCCCGGGCGGCACTGTGCGGTGGCTGGAATGCGTCACAAGGGCCCTGTTCGGCGGCGACGGAGAGATAAAGGAGTTCCAGTCGATCGGGCACGACATAACCGCCAGAAAAAACGCCGAGGAGGAGAACTCGAGGCTCCAGGCGCAGCTCATGCAGTCTCAGAAGATGGAGGCCGTGGGCACCCTGGCCGGCGGCATAGCCCATGACTTCAACAATATCATCACTGTCGTAAAGTCGCTCACCGAACTCGTGATAAGCAAGGTCGGGACCGACGACCCGCTTTACAGGTACTTAAGGCCCATAAACGAGTCGTCCAAAAGGGCCATCAACCTCGTCCAGCAGCTCCTTCTTTTCAGCCGCAACAAGCCCATAGACATGGCCACCATCGACCTGAACGGAGCGGCCGCGGAACTGCTCGGCATGCTTGAGCACATCATAAGCGAGGACATCCTGATAGAGACGGACTTCATGTACGACCTCTGGAAGATAAAGGCGGACAAGGGCAGGGTCGAGCAGATAATAACCAACATGGCGGTCAACAGCAGCGAATCGATGCCGCACGGCGGGGCCGTGACTATACGCACGGAGAACGCGGCGCTCAACGAAGATCAGTGCAGGACGATCGAGGGCGCCTTCCCCGGCAAGTTCGTATGCCTTACGGTGGAGGATACCGGGACGGGGATCGACAGTTCGGTCCTCAAGCGCATCTACGAGCCGTTTTTCACCACCAAGTCAAAGAACTCGGGCATGGGGCTTGCGGTCGTCTACGGCATAGTGAAGGAACACCACGGGTGGATAAATGTCTCCAGCGTGCCGGGGTCAGGCACCGTCTTCAAGGTCTATCTGCCCGCGATTGATGATGAAGAGTCCCGCGAGGCCGGGCGGCTTTTAAAAAGGCCCGTCAAGGGAGGCGGCAAGAGGGTCCTTCTCGTGGAGGATGAAAAATGGGTCCGCAAGTCCACCGCGATGGTTTTGGCCGAAAACGGCTACGAGGTCTTCGAGGCGGCTGACGCCGAGAAGGCCCTGAGCCTTTTCTACAGGGAGAAGGGGAGGTTCGACATAGTCATAAGCGATGTCGTGATGCCCGGAAGAAGCGGCCTGCAGCTGGTAAACCCTCTCATGGACATCAACCCGAAGGTGCCGATACTTCTGTGCAGCGGCCACCTCGACGACAAGTCCCAGCTCTCGCAGATTATAAAAAGGGGGCTTGCCTACATCCAGAAGCCCTACGAGATACCGGAGCTGCTTGGCGCGATAGAAGATACCATAAACCGCAACTGATGATTAAGGCAAACAATAAGGAGTCTCAATATGGGAGTTAAGTACGCGGATGTGATCGAAAGGATGAGATGGGCCGGGAAGCTTAAAAACGACTCCGCGGTGGCGCGGGTCGTGGGCGTGACCCCACAGGCCCTCTCAAGCTGCAAAAAAAGGGGCGAGATGCCTTCGGACCTGGTGCTTAAGTTCTCCAACATCTTCTCCCTCTCGCTTGACTGGCTCTTGACCGGCGAAGGCGCTATGCATAAGTGGCCCAAAGAGACGGACGGGTTACATGGCGTAAGGGCCATGGAGGCCTCCACGGCAGGAGAGCCCGGCTTACAAGGGGCAAAGGGCGTCTTCGGTTTTACGGTGATGAACACCGAGGAGATACAATATGTGAACAGGCTCCTCAACATATTACGCTCGGAGAAGAAGGAAGACGCGGCTGCCATCAGAAGCGCCATCGACGTTTTTTTCAAGTCCACGGAAGAGTCCGCCTCGGCGTAAGA
>JACRCJ010000246.1 GCA_016219075.1 Deltaproteobacteria bacterium
CTCATCATCCGGGACGTCTCCGCGGACAAGAGGTTCCAGGGCAGCTTCGACAAGAAAAGCAAGTTCGTGACCCGCAACATGGTATGCGTCCCCGTGAAGATCAAGGGCAATGTCATCGGGGTCCTTCAGGCGATAAACAGCGTAGGCGGCCCGTTCGAGCCGGAAGACCTCAAGCTCTTCCAGCTCTTTTCAAACCAGGTCGCCATAGCGCTGGACAACGCGCGGCTCTACGAGGAGATAAAAGAGACGTTCTACGCCACATCCGAGGCCCTTGCCGAGGCCATCGAAAAAAGGGACCCCTACACCGAGGGCCACACGAAAAGGGTGCTTGAGTACAGCCTCGCGATAGCCGGAGAGATGAGGCTCCCGCAGTCCACGGTAGAGATACTGAAGCTCTCCGCGGTGCTGCACGATATAGGGAAGATCGGCATAGAGGACAGCATATTAAGGAAAAACGCCCCGCTTGACCCGTCCGAGGCGGCCGCCATGAAAACGCATCCTCTGGTAGGGGCCGAGATACTCTCGCACGTCCCCCAGCTTAAAGACGTCGTCCCGGGGATGCTCTATCACCACGAGAGGGTCGACGGGGAGGGGTATCCGAAGGGCCTGAAGCAGGACCGGATACCGCTTATCGCCAGGATCATCTCCGTGGCCGACACCTACGACGCGATGACCACCACGCGGCCTTACAGGGGCGGGCTCACGCCAAAGATGGCGATGAAGGAGCTTAAGAAGCATTCGGGCAGACAGTTTGACGCCAGGGTGGTAAATGCGTTCATACGGGCCTACAGGAACGGGGGCGTGGGACCGCGGGACGCGGGGAAGGGCAAAAATAAAAATACGGCGCCGAGGAAAAGCCCCCCAGCTCTCCGGACAATCGTGAGGTTAAAATGATCTGGTTTAAAAAAGATATTCTTACAAACACCGAAGAGAGCAAAAGCGTAAAGGTCCCGGTGGGGCTGTGGGTCAAGTGCGAGCACTGCGGCGAGATCATCTACAAGAAAGAGGTCGAACGGAACCTCGACGTATGCCCCAAGTGCAACTACCACTTCAGGATATCGGCCCACTCAAGGATAGGCATCGTCATGGACGAGGGCACCTTCAAGGAACACGACTCCGGGATAGAACCCGTGGACGCCCTTGAGTTCAAGGACCTCAAAAAGTACAAGGACAGGATAAAGTCCTCGCAGAAAGACAGCGGGCTTAAAGACGCCATGGTCTGCGGCGAGGGGCTCATAAACGGCCAGAGGGCGATTGTAGCGGTCTTCGAGTTCTCCTTCATGGGCGGCTCGATGGGCTCTGTCGTCGGGGAGAAGATAACAAGGGCCGTGGAGAGGGCCGCCGCCGAGCGGTGCGGGATGGTCATATTCTCCTCATCGGGCGGGGCCAGGATGCAGGAATCGATACTCTCGCTCATGCAGATGGCAAAGACCAGCGCCGCCCTGGGGCGCCTGAGGGCCCAGGGGCTTCCCTACATCTCGGTCCTCACGGACCCGACTATGGGAGGCGTCACGGCGAGCTTCGCGATGCTCGGAGACGTGATAGTGGCCGAGCCAAGGGCATTGATAGGTTTTGCCGGCCCCAGGGTCATAGCAGAGACCATCAGGCAGAAGCTCCCCGACGGCTTCCAGAGGGCCGAGTACCTCCTCGAGCACGGCATGATAGACATGATAGTGGAAAGGAAGCTCCTGAAAGACACGCTCTCAAGGCTTCTGGCCTTGCTCACCGAAAAACACGGTTGAAGGAGCCGCGTGACATCTCCCGGTGCGCCCGGGTATTAAGGCGTCTCTATGCCCTCCAGAGGCTCGGTGTAAAGCCCGGGCTCGGCCGCATCAAAAAACTTTTGGCCGCGCTCGGCGACCCGCACAAGGCGTATCCGTCCATCCATGTTGCCGGCACCAACGGCAAAGGCTCCACTTCGGCGATCCTCCACTCGATACTCTCCCAAAGATACAGGACCGGACTCTACACCTCCCCTCACCTCCGGAGGTTCAACGAAAGGATAAGGGTAAACGGGGCGCTCATAAAAGACAGCGAGGTCGTACGGGCCGTTGTGCGGATCGAAGTTGCCGCCAAAAAGGCCGGCATACGGGGCCTCACCTTCTTCGAGTTCACCACGGCTATGGCGCTTCTCCACTTCAGGGACAAGGGGGTTGAGGCCGCGGTCCTTGAAACGGGCATGGGAGGGAGGTGGGACGCCACGAACGCGGTAGAGCCGGTCGTCTCCGTCATAACCAACATCGGGCTCGACCATACCGAGTTTTTGGGCCCCGACATAAAGTCCGTGGCCTTTGAGAAGGCGGGCATCATAAAAAAGTCCACCCCAGTGGTGACGGGGACGGATAAAAGAGAGGCCCTCAGGGTCCTTTGTGCCGCGGCGAGGGAAAAAAACTCGCCCATATTGACTCTCGGGGCCGACTTTAAAACAGACCCCGCGGCTAAAAAAGGCCGATTCGACTACAGCGGGCCTCTGTGGACGCTCAAGGGCCTCTCCGTAGGGCTCAGGGGGGCTCACCAGAGGAGAAACGCCGCCTGCGCCCTGGCCGCCTTAGAGACCGTCTCCGGCAGGTTCAAGGTGACCGAAAAAGAGATACGGCGCGGAGTTGCCGGGGTGGTCTGGCCCGGAAGGGTCGAGGTATTGAAGACCCGGCCCCTCGTCATAGTCGACTCCGCCCACAACCCGGAAGGCGCCGCCACCTTAAGAGACGCCCTCGGCTCCTTCAAGTACTCAAGGCTCATACTCGTCATCGGCGTCATGGCCGACAAGGACATAGACGGACTCTTCGC
>JACRCJ010000251.1 GCA_016219075.1 Deltaproteobacteria bacterium
ATGACGAGGTCGAAAGAGTCCCTCAGGACCGTCTCGAGCGCTTCGGAGGCAGAGGAAGAGACCGCCACATCGTAGCCTGCCTCGCGAAGAAGCTCACAGAAGATGTTCCTGTAGGCTTCCCGGGAGTCGATGAAAAGAAGTCTTTTCGTTTTAAAGTCCATATTCCACCAGATATAGTGTACACGAAATTGTCTTTTTTGTAACCGGACCTAAAGTACAGGTACCCGGAGATAATATAATCCCTCCGGTTGGGGTAAAAGGACGGGGGCGGGGCCGGTTTTTTTGATTTAATTCGGCTCCCGGGCCCGGAAAAGATGAAAACGGCTTGACAAACACTCATGCGATTGCATAAAATGATTGAATCGGCTGAACGGACAACGGATTCGTAGTCGCGCCTGTGGCTGTATGTAACCGGCTGGCAGCCGGCTCTTTATTTCCCTTTTCTCAAAGGGCCCATAGCTCAGTTGGAAGAGCCACCGGCTCATAACCGGTTGGTCCCTGGTTCGAGTCCAGGTGGGCCCACCAAAATCAGCGCTCCGGGGAGATCCTTCACCGGCAACGGCGATATAAAGTTTTACGGAGGGGTTTTTGTTTAAGACGATTCAAGTTCTGCAGAAGATCCAAAAGATCGACCTTGAAATACTTGCCGTTGAGGAAGAACGAAAGAGATACGCGGCTGAGATCGAAGCCATAACGGCCGGGATCGAGAGCGGCGGACAGGCGATCGAGGAGGCCTCGGCGGAGATAGAAGGTCTGAGGGCCCGGATAAGGGAGGCCGACGACAGGATAGCGCAGAGCAACGCAAAGGTCGAAAAGGACGAGAAGCGCCTCAACGACATAAAGAACTCCAAAGAGATGAACGCCCTCACGAAAGAGATAAGCGGGGCGAACAAGGCCAAAAGGCAGTGCGAGCAGGACAAGGCCGCCCTGAACGCGAAGGTCGATGAAAAGACCCTGGTCTTAAAAGAAAAGGAAGAGGCCTTCAGGGCGAAAAACTCCGAGCTTGAGCGCCTTGCCAAAGAGGCGCAAGTGAATGGACCCGCCTGGCAGGAGGCCATAGATAAAAACACAGAGGCCAGAGACGCGATAAAGGCCGCAATCAGGCCTGAGATATTAAGAAAGTACGAGATGATCAGGGCGAAAAGAGGAGGCCAGGGCATAGCGCTTATCAAGAACGAGACATGCCAGGGCTGCTTCATCCACCTCCCCCCGCAGGTATACATCATCCTTAAAAGGGGCGCCGACGAGCTCCAGTTCTGCCCCCACTGCCACAGGATACTTTACGTAGAGAACGCAGACCCCGCAGAGGCCGTCTAAAGCCATGGCTCCAAAGGCCAAAGACCCTCAACTCGCCGACCGTTTCCTTTCCGAACTCGCAGAGACCCTGGATCTCAGAGAGACAATCAAAAAGCTCGATATCTCCGAAGAAGACGCGAGGGCCCTGTTGAAGGGCCTTGTGAAGAAAAAGCCCGCCCACAGGGACCTTTTCGGCGTGGAGACAGCGCATAAGCCGCTCTCTATCCACAGGGGCGCCTACACGATAAACGTGGACGGGGCCTCAAGGGGCAACCCCGGCCCGGCCGGGGCCGGGGCCGTCATAAGAGACCCCGAAGGGCAGATAATAAAAAAGCTCAAGAAGTACCTCGGCAGGGCTACCAACAATGTCGCCGAGTACAACGCGATTTTAATAGCCCTTGAATCCGCGCGCGATATAGGGTTAAATAGTATAAGGGTTTTAGCTGACTCCGAGCTTATGGTAAAACAGCTCAACGGGGTCTACAGGGTCAAAAGCGCGGACCTGAAGCCGCTCTACGACCGGGCTGTCGATCTGATAAAGGGCTTCAAGGATTGCAAGATAGCCCATGTGTACAGGGAAGACAACTCGACGGCGGATGGTCTGGCAAACGAGGCTATAGACACGAAGAGAAGATAGGGCCGTGAGTTTTTCACTCACGGCCGGAAAAAGACTCGGTCAGGCCGTATCAAGACAGCCTGAGTAGAGATAAAGACACGCCGGAGGATGCCTGGCGGCCGCCGCCCCCAACGGGGCGGAGGAAAGTCCGGACACCACAGGGCAGGGAGGTCGCTAACGGCGACCGGGGGCGACCCCAGGGACAGGGCCACAGAAAACAGACCGCCCCTTTTCATGAAGGGGTAAGGGTGAAACGGCGGGGTAAGAGCCCACCAGCCTGACGGGCGACCGTCAGGGCTTGGCAACCCCCTCCCGGTGCAAGGCCAAATAGGCTGCGCTTCAAGGATGTGCCCGTCCTTTCTCCCTTCGGGGAAGGCGCAGCGGGTTGGCTGCTTGAGGGCTGCGGCAACGCAGTTCCCAGATGAATGGCTCGCCGTTCCGTCTTCGGACGGGATAACAGAATCCGGCTTAAAGGCAGCCTCCGGCGTATTTTTTTTTTGATCTCCTTTAGCGTTTGAACCGCCTGTGGCCCGGTTTATCGCGCGGCTTTTGAGGGCTGGGCTCCCGTTCTGCTCTTCCGATGCAACGGGAAGCGGGGAGGCATCATCACCGGGCGTTTTTAAAAGCCCGGGCAGACGGTCTTTAGGGGGGCGGTTAAGGGATTAGCGCCCGAGTGGTCCCGGACCCCGATGAAGGAGATAAGGAGCGCTCCTGAACGGAAGCGGCACCCACCGGACTCCTTTTTAAAGATTTTTTAATTCTGAATTATCCGCGATTTAACTTCCCGCTTATATCATGACGCAGTCTTGAACGGGTGCGCCGCTCCGCAATCCCGTCGCTTAAGCGTTGGGTCAAGGAGCGGCAAATATAAATGATTTTTCTTACCATCAAAATTCTCCGTCATTTATTTCAGGCCGGATGCTTTCGTGATTGCGGTCACTGC
Organism: Deltaproteobacteria bacterium; assembly: GCA_016219075.1. Lineage (GTDB taxonomy): Bacteria > Desulfobacterota > GWC2-55-46 > GWC2-55-46 > GWC2-55-46 > JACRCH01. The sequence goes on from JACRCJ010000251.1 coordinate 2,856, forward strand.
GTTTTTGCCCGGAACGTATAATATGAAAGCCGGTACATGCTATGGAAATTGCGGATTTATACCGGCGCGGATATCTTCTCTTTCGATTCTTTAAGGGCCGCCTGCCTTTAAAACTTTAACTCCCCGTCTTGAGCCCGCGCCTGGGGTCCTGGGAGCGGTAAAAGGTCTTTCAAAGGTGAAGATAGGCATAAAGGTAAAACTCGCGTTGATACTCTCGACGCTATTGTTCCTGACGGCTTCGCTGTTGGGAGCGGTCCTGATATTCCATCAGAGGGTCTCTCTGGACTC
>JACRCJ010000043.1 GCA_016219075.1 Deltaproteobacteria bacterium
AAGATATCGCCGAGCTCGATTGAGCCCGGCGCAAGGGCCACTCGTATCCGAAGGTCTGTTGCTGGGTCTATCATGGGAAGGTTTGCGCTGAACCAGCCTGTCACGGCCTCTGTCGCAATATCGACGACCGGAATCTTCCTGCGGCCAACGCTGAAAGTCGCCCTGTCGCCGATAATCAGCTCCATCGGCCTTACAACCTTGCCGTAACCGAAACCCTTGCTCACCTGCCCGGCGATAAGAAGCCCCTTATCGATATTGTGATGACAGACCTGACCGAAGGTCTTCATATACTCGCGGCTGAGCGCGATGGAGACCGCCTCCATAGAAGCGTCGCAGATGGAGTCGGGATGCCCCGTGCCCTTCCTCTCGACTATCTCCACGGCCTGCTCAGCCACGGACGGGCCTTTTACAAGCTCAATGGTTGGTTTGCGCATCATAATGCCTCACATCTTTCCCCTCGCCTTATCCCCGTCAGATACACACTGGGACAAGTTTAAGGGGAGGCCGGGAGGGGTTAATCTTCAAGCGATTTAGCACTAACGGCTAACTCCCCCTGCCCCCTCTTTAATAAATAGGGGGTTCAGTCTTTTCTCCTCCCCTTATCTAAGGGGAGTCACGTGGATAATCAGGGAATCCGGCATCCCTTTCGGGGTTCAGTCTTTTCTCCTCCCCTTATTTAAGGGGAGGCCGGGAGGGGTTAGCGTTACATCCCGCCCTTCTTCGCATACCGCTCAATCCTGCTGTAGATGCAACCGCAATACTTCTGCCTGTACAGCCCCATCGCCCTTGACTCGTCTATCCCAGCCTGCCACCCGCCCCTGAAATCAGCGTAATAAAACGGCACCCCCAGGCGCTCCCCAATCCCGGTTCCGGCCCGCCTTATCTCGTCATGCGCCTGATATCTGCTGTACAGGAGCGAGCTTGTAAACGCGTCAAACCCCGCCTCCTTTGCCGCCTTTGCCGTCGCCTCAAGCCTGACGGAGTAACAATAGACACACCGCTCGCCGTGCGCCGGGAATTTTATAATTTCAGGAGTCCTCTGCCCGCTGCCAGTGGGTCTCTTTACACCCCCTGCCGTTTCCAACTCACCGTTGGAAACGCGCGCATCATTGCCGAGCGAGGCCTTCATCTCCCTTATGAACTCAATAGCCTTATACTCTTCATTATATAACATTTTAACGGAAAGGAGCGCGCTCAGGGTCTTTACAGCCTCAAGGCGCCTCCTGAATTCGGCAAGGGGGTGTATGTTCGGATTATAAAAATAACCCCAAACCTCGGCATTCTCGCCGAGCAGGGCCTTTAACGGGAATATCGAACACGGCCCGCAACAGACGTGGCAGAGGATTCGGGAAGGGGTCTGATTTGAAAAAAGATTGAAGTTCACGTTTTTTCAGGGCTAAAGCCCTGAGCTACAGGAGACAAGGGTTTTCAGCTTGGATAAAAAAGGCAAACTCTTTAACCTCCCCTTTTGAAAAAGGGCTCATCCTTTAACATCCCCTTTCGAAAAAAGGTCTTGGGAAGCAACCTTTCCGTGGCGTCAGGAGGAAACTCCTGACGCCCTGTGCCCTTGCGGTCGGGAGGAACCTCCCGGCGGCACAAACATTCTTCCACTTTAAAACAGTAAGCTTTTCACCTGCCGCCCGCCCTCTTAATCGTATAGACCGCCGAGGCCTCGGTCCAGTCCGCAGGCTCAAGCGTGCCGAGCCTTCTTATAAGGTCGCTTATCATGCCTGTAGATTTTGCGTCGTAGACCTCAAACATCCCTTCCTTGAATCCGAGAGAGATAATCTCCTCTTTTTTCCGTGTCGCCATGACCTTGACCGTCTCCTCGGCGCTGTCGCCCTTGAACCCCGGCAGGAACGCGGCCTTGAGGCTGACGCCGCTGTCCGTCAGCGGAAATTGATAGGCAACGCCAGGCTTGACAAGGTTGTCCCGGTTCAACGAATTCGGGAAAAGGAGCGTTACCGAGCCGTCAGCGGCTATCACGAATATATAGACGTAGGCGTCCTTATCCGCCTGATAGAATATCCTGACCTCGTCGCCCTCGTTCAAGACCGGCTTCGACAAGGCGAGCTTTATTGAAAAACCCTCGCCCTTCTCAGGATAGACCGGCTGGACAAGGGCTTTTACCATCACGCGATATATGTCCTTGTCCTGCTCGTCGCGCCACTCGCGCACCACCTCGACCTTCTCTATCCTTCCCCTTACAGATGCGTATGTCAGGTCTTCGGCAAGCTGGTAATTGGCGACAACGGAATGAGATTTTACAAACGTGCCCACCGCCTGCTCGATGGCGTTCCTTTCCGCGTCCTTCCTTGCCCTTGCCTTTGCCTCGATGCCGGTCTCAGCCTCTCCGGCAACGGCCGAGCCTTGCGCCTCTACCCAGATTGCCGTAGGCTCAATAGCGTACGCCCTTACGGAAAAGAAAAGCATGATTATTATAAAGAGTTTTTTCATGTCGATAACGCGTCCTTACCATTGTCAGGAGAGAACATCT
>JACRCJ010000245.1 GCA_016219075.1 Deltaproteobacteria bacterium
AAAAAAAAGGCCGCGCAATCTCTTGCGCGGCCTTTAGTCATTAACGATAGAAGAAAGGGGCTGTTACTCCTGCACCCTTCTGGCGCTCTTCTTTGACGCCTTGGCGCGGCGCTTTGCCGCCTCCTGACGCTTCATCTTCTTCTTCACGCTGGGCTTCTGGTAGAACCTTCTCTTCTTTATCTCTTTGAAGGTCCCGTCCTGCGCGAGCTTACGCTTTAGAATCTTAAGCGCCTTCTCAAGCTGGTCATCATAGACTTTAACCTCTGACAAAAGTTTCACACCCCCAATCTATGCTAAAAATTTTTTTATGTCCTTGACTTTCCGAAGACCCGCGAAGTCCGAAGGCCTTCCGTTACCCGAACCGTCCGTCACGGACGCCTCGACCGGCAAAAACCCTTTCAGACCAAAAGGTATCCGGCAGACGCACACTCCGGCTGCGATCGCCCCTTGACCTGGCGGGAGCGTGTATTTATACAGCCTTCTCTCGCCGATAAGATAACAATTATATCAGAATAGTGCAGCAAGTCAAACAAAATCAAGAGACCGGGTCTACTAAAACCTCACCGGCGGGTCTACCGGGGAGAGGAGGTTCAAAAGACCTCGAACTGGTCCGTTTTTTTGGCCCGTAATTTTTTTGGTTCTCTTTTCAGCCCGATTTTGCTATACTTGTCATGATTTTTGAAAATTCTCCGCCATAAATGACGTAGAATTTTGATGGTACGGAAAAATCATTTATATTTGCCACTCCTTGACCCGCCGCTAAAGCGACGGGATTGCGGATTGGCATACCCATTCAGCTTCTTAGCGCATGGCTGAGCCCTTTTACTTATGAAAATTCAAATATCTTCCATCTCCGCTTCTATTTGCACAAGAACCCTTGCGGTGGTTTTTATCGTCTCGGTACTCCTTTCGGGCTGCGTGTCAAGGAGCGGTTACGAAGCCGACATCTCCAGACTTGCGTTCCAGCTTCAGGAGGAGAGGGCCGACCACGCCTTCACGGTCAAGACCCTTGAGGAAAAGGTCAAAGACCGCGGCAGGTCACTCGCCGAACTGACTGAAAGGTACATAACCCTTCAGCGTGAGCGGGCGCAGTTCCAGCTCCCCGGATTGAGAAGGGACATGGAGATATTATTAAAGAACCTCGATGAACTCTCGCTTGTCGTCTCGTCCAACCTCAAAGGCAGTGAGGGCAGGGAGATGCAGATGATGATCAATGATATGCGCGGTCGGATCACCAGCGTGCTCGACCGGGAGGGCAGAGCGGTAGTCCCTGGGCTCGACTCCTCGAAGACCTCCAAATGACCTTCTGCGGGCGGTCTTCGCGCCCCGGCGACCCGTTAAGACAGGCTTCTCACCGGTTCATCAGCCATCCGTTTTCAAAATTCCCCGCCATAAATGACGGAGAATTTTGATGGTAAGGAAGAATCATTTATATTTGCCACTCCTTGACCCAACGCTAACGCTACGGGATTGCGCAGCACCACACCCATTCAAGCCTCTTTAAAACCATTTTACGGATACGCTTCAAGGAGACGGGGGGGGGGTAAAGCGGCCTCAGTCCGCCTTGGGATTGGGCGGCTTAGGGGCGTATCTTTCCCTGACGGCTGAATACCTGAGGACCCGCGCGATATCTTCCTTTTGCCTGGCATCCAGCGCTACAAACCGCGCGCCGTATGCCAGCGTGTCCCGGCCCTCCCGCTCTTTAAGCCTGTAGATTATCTCGCCTTCGACCACCACATCCGCCTCGTTTGAAAAGACTCTCAGGGCAAATACGCCTTTTGTATTGATGTCAACAGGCTTATGCGAGACAAACAGCACCCCTCCCTCGCTTATCTGAGTTACGGTGCCTTCAATGGTATCCGAGGGGGTCTTGAATACGGCGTGATAGTGGACATCCACGCGGCGGGAATATCTGGAATTTTTTGGCTCTTCAGTCATGATCAAATCCTGTTTTTCAAGCTCCGTTTTAAACAGTCTTTAAAAAAACCGGCAAACCAAAACAAACATGGAGAGTATAACAGAATATTAAATAGTTGAATACTTCTTTTTCCGAAATATCCGGTGTAAAGACAGCTTTTCCCTGAGCCGACTGCGGGAGTACTCCCGCTCCGGCATCCAGCATCCTCACCCCATTTCACCATGCAAAAGCGCTTATCTTTACCCAATCCGCCGTACGCCAGCACCCCCGATTTCCTCTACCCTTTCATCCCGGTTCGGGATAGAGAGGCGCTCAGAACGCCGTATGAGGCGTTTTCAGCCGCTTCCCGTGCCCGGGGCCAGGCAGTATTGTTCCCCGGCCCTCCGGAGACCGCTATAAAGAGTCAAAAGAGGGTATGCACGGAGAATGAACCACCCCGGAGCAAGCTCCGGGGTATCTCCTTAAGCCTCCCCTCCCTTGATGGGAGGGGACTGAGGGGAGGGTGAAAACATTTTTTCACCCCCACCCTTCCCTCCCCCATCGAGGGGGAGGATTTTACAAGGAAA
>JACRCJ010000250.1 GCA_016219075.1 Deltaproteobacteria bacterium
ATAGAGTCGAAGAAAGTCCCGTTCTTCAAGGCCGGCAAAGAGATCAGGGAGAGGATAAACAACTCCAAGTAAAATTATGAAACAGTTATGGGCCCCCTGGAGGATGGAATACATACAGGGCGAAAAAGACGACAGATGCATATTCTGCACGGCTTCTGAAAAAGACAGTAGAAAAAGCCTTCTCCTTTTCAAAGGCTCCGTTTCGATCGTCATGCTCAACAAATACCCTTACAACAACGGCCACATCATGATAGCGCCCGCAAGGCATGTCGCCAGGCTCGATGACGTCACTCCCGAAGAAGGCTTCGACATCTTCAGGCTTGTACGCCACGCCTCGACGGTACTGAACACACTGCTTAAAACAGACGGCCTCAACATAGGGATGAATGTCGGCAAGGCCGCCGGGGCCGGCATAGACGACCACCTTCACATGCATGTCGTACCACGGTGGAGCGGGGACGCGAACTTCATGCCGGTCATCGGAGAGGTAAAGGTCATGCCCGAGCACCTCGGCGAGACCTTTGAAAAGCTGAAACCTTACTTTGAACATCTATGAGCCTCCTTTCGCCTTTTACCGGCCCCTTTCGTACGGTTAATATCGCAGAGGTTTTCAGTGCAACGGCAATGGACCCTTTCCGGGCTTAAAACCCCAGGGTTATCTGAGCGTTAAAAATAAACTTTGGCCTTGACAACGAGGCCGCTTTATTATAAATTCTACCCATATAGACGAAAGTCGACTTCCGTGACTGACGGAACCAAGGTGGTCACCACCGGGGAGCGGAAGACCCAAATAATCAAGCCGACCGTCTGGGCATGAAACATGGCAGAAGTGACCCTCGCCATTTCAATTGCTCAGGCGGTTTTTTATTGCCTGAAAACCCCCCGGGCTGTACGCCTCAGGGGGGGTCAGTCAAGAACCGAAAAACCTTGACAAAACCCGGGCAATCTGGTTTAGTTGTTGACTCAAAAAATACACCAATAAACGCGGCGAAAACATACATATGTTTTTCATATGCCGTAATATACTTATTACTTCTTGAGAAGACAAACAGGAGGAATGCATGTCCATAAAGATTATTTATACGGCAGTCGATGAGGCACCCGCGCTGGCGACTTACTCTTTACTCCCTATCGTCAAGGCGTTCACAGGGGCGGCCGGCGTTGTTGTTGAAACAAGGGATATCTCTTTAGCGGGAAGAATCATCGCAAACTTTCCCGAAAACCTGACTGAGAGTCAAAGAAAACCTGATGACCTGGCCGCACTGGGTGAACTCGCGAAGACTCCTGAGGCCAACATCATCAAGCTGCCGAATGTCAGCGCGTCTATCCCGCAGTTGAAAACCGCCATCAAAGAACTGCAGTCGCAGGGCTATAACGTCCCGGACTATCCGGAAGAGCCGAAAAACGACTCCGAAAAAGAGATCAAGGCCCGGTACGGCAAGGTCCTGGGGAGCGCCGTCAACCCGGTCCTCAGGGAAGGCAACTCGGACAGGAGAGCCGCGGCCTCGGTAAAAAATTACGCAAGAAAGCACCCGCATAAAATGGGCGCATGGAGCTCGGACTCAAAGTCCCATGTGGCGCACATGAATAGCGGCGATTTCTACGGCAGTGAAAAATCCGTGGCCGTCAAAGAGGCCGGAAATGTCAGGATCGAGTTCGTCGGCAAGGACGGTAATACCACGGTCCTCAAGGAAAAGACTGCCCTTAAGGCCGGCGAAGTAATCGACGCGTGTGTCATGAACCGCCTGGCGCTACGCAAATTCTATGAAGAGCAGATCGAAGACGCAAAAAAGAAAGGCGTGCTCTTCTCTTTACACCTCAAGGCCACGATGATGAAGGTCTCCGACCCCATCATGTTCGGTCATGCCGTTAGCGTTTTTTTCAAAGACGTATTTGAAAAACACGCGTCCGTGATTAAAGATCTCGGCGTCGACGCAAATAACGGACTCGGCGACCTTTACGCAAAGATCGCGAAGCTGCCGGAAGGGAAGAGGGCCGAGATCGAAGCGGACATAAAGGCATGTTATAAGAACCGCCCTGAGCTTGCGATGGTGAACTCGGAAAAAGGGATCACCAACCTGCATGTGCCAAGCGATGTGATCATCGACGCGTCCATGCCGGTCGTGATCCGTGATTCAGGGAAAATGTGGGGCCCTGACGGCAAGCTCCACGACACCAAGGCGGTGATACCCGACAGATGTTACGCGGGCGTCTATCAGGAAGTCATAAACGACTGTAAAAAACACGGCGCTTTTGACCCTAAAACCATGGGAAGCGTTCCCAACGTGGGTCTCATGGCGCAAAAGGCGGAGGAGTACGGTTCTCACGACAAGACATTCAAGTCCCCCGGAAACGGTACGGTCCGGGTCGTTGACGCTTCAGGGATCACATTGCTGGAACAGAGCGTGGAAGAGGGGGATCTCTTCCGCATGTGCCAGACAAAAGACGCGCCGATACAGGACTGGGTGAAGCTGGCCGTCTCCAGGGCGAGGGCGACCGGAGCGCCTGCCGTTTTCTGGTTGGACAAAAACAGGGCGCACGACGCAGAGCTCATCGAGAAGGTCAACCGCTACCTGAAGGACCACGATACGAAGGGTCTGGATATCAAGATCATGACCCCCGAAGAAGCCACGCGTTTCTCGCTGGAGCGCATAAGGGCGGGGAAAGACACTATCTCGGTCACCGGCAACGTGCTCCGCGATTATCTCACCGACCTCTTTCCGATCATGGAACTGGGCACCAGCGCGAAGATGCTCTCAATAGTGCCCCTCATGGACGGCGGAGGGCTTTTTGAGACGGGCGCGGGCGGGTCAGCGCCCAAACATGTCCAGCAGTTTCTTGAAGAAGGGTACCTGAGATGGGATTCCCTCGGCGAATTTCTGGCCCTTGGAGTATCATTGGAACATCTGGCCAATACATTCAAAAATAAAAAGGCTCAGGTGCTGGCTGAGACGCTGGACCAGGCAAACGGTAAGATTCTCGATAACAACAGGTCGCCGGCCCGTAAGGTCGGTGAGCTGGACAACCGGGGAAGCCATTTTTACCTCGCTTTATACTGGGCCCAGGCGCTTGCCGAGCAGACACAGGACAAGGACCTTCAGGCGCGTTTTGCCAAGGCGGCGAAGCAGCTTGCGGACAACGAGTCAAAGATCCTTGGAGAGCTGACCGCCGCCCAGGGAAAACCTCAGGATATCGGCGGTTATTATCGCCCAAATCGTGAAAAGGCGTCAAAAGCGATGCGTCCCAGCTCAACCTTGAACGCGATAGTGGACGCTATCTGATAAGGGTCAGGTAATCGCATTAACATCTTGTTTTTATTGATAATTTGAATAACGGAGGTAGTTATGCAGCTTACAGGCCTTCTGTGGGGCCAGAAGCTCTTAAAACGCGTTGAGTTCCCGGCGGCCACTGTGCTCGGCCCCGAGGCGAGCGTTGACGAGATAAAGGACCTTATAAAAAAGTGCGGGCAGGTCTTCATAAAGCCCATCTTCAAAGGCGGAGTCGGCAAGAAGGGCAAGGCCGGCCTCATAGGAAGGGCCAAGGACATCACCACGGCCCTTAAAGAGAAGGAGAGGCTTTATTTCATCGAGCATACTTTCGCGAACTCAGTGGCCAAGGCCGACGGCGTTACCTTTGAAGGCGGGGTCCCTGCAGAGCACGAGGTCTACTTCTCGATTTCGGACTCAACCCTTTACCGCGCCCCCGTAATGACGATTACGCATCACGGCGGCATGGACATAGAAGAGCTGCCTAAGGATATGATAAGGGAAGTCCCCTTCGACCCCCTCACCGGGCTCAAGAGCTTCCATATTTCAAACGCCCTGGCCGAGCTCGGCGCCCCCGGCGAGATAATAAGCCCGCTGGTGCAGAACCTCCCGAAGCTCTGGACTCTTTACAACAACTACGGCATGAACACCCTTGAGCTGAACCCCATCAGGATGTCTCCCGACTCAAAGGGCAGGCTTGTGCCGGTGGCGTGCGACTTCAAGGGCTCTTTCGACATAGACAACCCGGCCTGGAAAAGACTCGAGCTCCCGGCCCACCTTTTCGCTTCTGACTACTCCGAGTTCGAACAGGAGATAAACCAGTTAAGGACATACCAGGGCCAGAGCGACGTATTCGTGATGAACCCCCAGGGGACCATAACGGCCCCCACATTCGGCGGCGGGGCCAACGCCCTGGTCACCGAGCTACTCGGCGAGCGGGCGACTATCTCCTCCGACTTCGGCGGAAACCCACCTTACGAGAAGATGTTCCAGATATCAAGGATAGTATTCAAGTACTGGCTCAAGCAGTCCAATGTCCTCTTCATAATCGGCGGCAAGGCCAACAACACCGACATCTTCGAGACCTTCAGGGCCATGGCCGACGCGCTGAAAGACTACTTCCACAAAAACGGCGCTACACCTCTTTATGTCGTAATAGGCAGGGGCGGGCCGAACCTCATAAGGGGCATGGCCTACATGAGGGACACGCTTGAGAACTTGAAGCTCCCGTACAGGTTCTTCGGCCATGACAGCGCCATGAGCGAGGTCGTCAACTACGCCCTCAACGTGGACAAGTGGATGGAGAGGGAAGGAAGAAAACACTTCTGCGACAGACGGTAGCGCCGCCGTGGAACGGCGCCGGCGTAATGGACCCTCCATGGGCTTAAAACCCGGGGTGTTTTCAGAGCGTTAAAAATAAAACCTTAAAGCAAACGAGGCGGGTGTCATGCATAAAGAAGGCGTAAAAAAATTCCCATACTATGTCGGAATAAACTCGCTGGCCGAGATAGCCACGAGAGAAGACCGGGTATGCGTGCTTAACATAACGGGCAACGAGAGCCGCGCCGTGACCCCGGTAAGCCATATCTACTCAGGCGGCAACATCGTTTTCGGAACGAGCCCCGGCAGGACCGGCCAGTTCGTGGAGACGAAGATCGGGAACATCCCGGTATACAACTCGATAAAGGAAGGCCTCAAGGCCGGGCTCAAGTTCAACACCGCCGTCATCTACCTGCCGCCCTCGGGCGTCAAGGACGGGGTGGCCGAGGCAGTCAGGCACAACCCGGGCCTTAAAAAAATTGTCATACTCACCGAGAAGGTCTCCGTCTCCGACGCAAGGACGATAAGGGCGATATGCCAGACTAACGGCATTGACGTCTTCGGAGGGAACTGCCTCGGAGTGGCGGACGCGTGGAACAAGGTCAGGATCGGCGGGGCGCTCGGCGGGAACAAGCCGGAGGAGTCTCTGGTAAAGGGAAGCGTGGCGCTCTTCTCCAACTCAGGAAACTTCACAACGACCATAGCCGTGTACCTCCTCACGAAGGGGTGGGGCACGACGACATCGATATCGAGCGGCAAGGATGTCTACATACACTACGGCCCCAGGGAGTTCTTCCACGCCCTCGACAACGACGACAGATCAAAGTGCGCCGTCATATACACCGAGCCCGGCGGGTACTACGAGCACGGCCTCGAGATAAAGAAGCCCACGGTCGCCTGCGTGGTCGGACGCTGGAAGGCGCGCCTCACCAAGGCCTGCGGACACGCCGGCAGCCTTGCCGGTTCCGGCGACGACGCCAGGGCTAAAGAGAAGTGGTTCATGGAGTACTTCGGGGTCAAGGACATCTATACCCCCCAGAACCCAATCGTTTCGAAGAAAGGCGCCGTCGTCACCAACATCGCCTACATACCCGAGGCGTTGACCAGGGTCATGGAACTTAACGGCATCAAGCCGGATTTCGAGTCCAGGGGCGACCTTTCGCTCAAGTGCTGGTTTGCCAACAACGCGGGCCTGTCGCTCCCCCCGGAGCTTGATGTGCCAGTGGTAAGGGCCGAAGCGCCTTATGACGAGCAGATAGACCACATAAACAAGCAGATAGGGGCCCAGTACCCGAGGCAGGCCATGAAGGACTGTAGTGGTGCATCGATGATGGACCCGGCCACACAGGTCTCCAAGGTCCACAACATCTCCATACTCGACGCCTCGAAGCGCTCTCTCGAAGAGAACCTCTACATGTCGATAATGAAGAGGTACCCGGACGAGTACGGCAGGGGCCTCTTGAATGTCGCTTTCAACTCTTACATCAACCACTTCGGAGATCCGGCCCTCCTGGCTGCCGACGCCGCCAGAGAGGCCGAGAGCTCGCCGAACACGGTCCTTTCCGCGGCGGTCTCCATAATCGGCAAGGGCAAGGTGAAGGCCGCTCTAACGGTCTCAAACGAGCTCATGGAGCTTTTCCAGACCTCCGGGCTCGTGAACCCCGCTGAAAAGTTCGACTGCTCAGGCATCCTCAAGTCCCTCTCGAAAGACGCCAAAAAGGCCTTCGCCGCCTCCAAGGACGACAAACTGGCCGCCGTGATGCTCAAGAAGGTCGAAGGTCTGGGGCGCAAATCGGTATTCATCGAGTTCGTAAAGGAGGCCGCAGGAGGCAAACCGTCCTCCGACGCCATATTCTCGGCCATCTGGATGACCCTCGGGTGGGAGCCCCTCGTAAAGAGGTCTATCTCCAGGATAACGATAGCCCAGCTGCCGTGGTACTCAAGGGTCTTCTCGGCGTTCGTCGGGTGCAGTGTTCCTGCCGACAAGCACACCAAAGACGGCTTCTGCGGCGTTAAAAACGACGAGCTTATAGACAAATGGACCTTCACCGAAATCGCTTTCCTCGCCCTTATCGGAAGAAAGCCCGCCGAAAAGGAGCTCTTCGAGTTCTCGATGCTTTTAGGGCTCATCATCACCAACGGCCCGGGCACCATCTCGGCCCAGGGCTGCAAGGGCGCGGTGAGCTCAGACGGCCCCGAGGACCCGGCAAGGGTGCAGATCAACAAGGCCTTCATAGGGTTTCTGACCCACACCGGGTTCGCGCACGGCGGTAACGGATACGAGGCCATAGCGTTCCTTATCGAGCGGTTCAAGGACAAGGGCCTCAAGGACCCGTCCGACAGGAAACACAAACTACCCCTCAAGGGGATAGCCGACGAGTACTCGAAGTGGTACGCCAAGTACAAGGCGGACCAGAAGGCGTTCGGCAACATCGAGTACATGAAGGTCCCGTGCGTCAACCACCCGGTATTCAAGGACAAGGACGTCAACTTCGACCCGCGGGAGAGGTTCGTGACCGGGCTCTTCGAGGAGAAGGGGATCTATAACATATTCCTCGACTTCTACCACAACCTCGTGCAATCCCTCTTCGACGCGAAGGTCAGCAAGAACGTCTACTGCGTCAACGTAGACGCCGTGATCGCGGTAATACTCCTCAAGGTCGTCTGGGAAGCCTTCAACACCGGCAAGATGACCAACAGGGAGGTAGAAAGCGCGGCGTTCACGACCTTCCTCTTCGGCAGGATGATAGGCACCGCCGCCGAGGTCGACGACCACATAAACAGGGGCCGCAACATGGACACAAGGACCTCGGCTTCCAAGTGCTCATTCGTTGGTTAGCATCCGCTGCAACAATAAAAGGCCCCGGCTCGCAAAGCCGGGGCCTTTTTGCTTTTGGACGGGTAGAAAGAACCCTTCCAAGGCTTAAGACCCCGGGGTTTTAAGAAGTGAACCCTCCGGGGGCGATGAACCACCGGGTTTTAAGAAGAATGAACCTCCCCGGAGCAAGCTCCGGGGTATCTCCTTAAGCCTCCCCTCCCTTGATGGGAGGGGACTGAGGGGAGGGTGAAAACATTTTTTCACCCCCACCCTTCCCTCCCCCATCGAGGGGGAGGATTTTACAAGGAAACCCTGTAGC
>JACRCJ010000244.1 GCA_016219075.1 Deltaproteobacteria bacterium
CCGCAATCCCGTCGCTGTAGCGTTGGGTCAAGGAGTGGCAGATATAAATGATTTTTCCTTGCCGTCAAAATTCTCCGTCATTTATGTATGGCGGAGAATTTTAAAAGACCGCGCATTTCAATGAACCCTCTCTGGTTAAAGCCCCGGGGTTTTCAGAACGTTAAAGATAAAAATCGGATCAAAAAGGGAGGGAGCATGGAGACATACTATAACCCGGAAGACCTCGCGAAGTTCGCCTCGATCGGGGAAGGCGCCCCGGAGCTCTGGAAGAAGTTCAGCGAGTGGTACGGGGCGGTCTTCGCCGAGGGCGCTCTTACGGAGCGCGAGAAGGCCCTGATAGCTCTTGCCGTGGCCCACGCCGTACAGTGCCCGTACTGCATAGACGCCTATACGCAGAGTTGTCTTGAGAAAGGGTCAAACAGGGAACAGATGACCGAGGCGGTGCATGTGGCCGCCGCGATAAAGGGCGGGGCGGCGCTCGTGCACGGCGTGCAGATGAAAAACTCCGCCGACAAGGTAGGGATATGAAGCAATCCCCGGCGGATGCGGTCTTTGAAGAGCCCCCGCTTAATACATTCGACGGAGCGCTCGCCGCGTCAAATCTTTTTCCGCTGCGGGCGCGCAATGTCTCGGTACTCCAGATAAACCTCGGGAAGCTCTGCAACCAGGCCTGCAGGCACTGTCATGTCGAAGCGAGGCCCGGGAGAACGGAGACGATGTCCGCGGTGACGGTGGACCTGTGCCTGAAGGCCGTTAAAGACTCCGCTATCCCGACGGTCGATATCACGGGCGGGGCCCCGGAGATGCACCCCGGGTACAGGAGGCTTGTCGCCGGGTGCGTAGCTATGGGCGGAAGGGTCATGACACGGACCAACCTTACGATACTCACTGAGAAGGGGTATGAGGACCTGCCGGGGTTCTGGGCCGAAAAGGGCGTGGAGGTCGTCGCCTCGCTCCCTTACTACCGGAAAGAGACCGTAGACAGGCTCAGGGGCGCCGGGGTCTTTGAAGCGTCGGTCGCCGCGCTTAAAAGGCTCAATTCCGCGGGGTACGGCGTGGACGGGGGGATTAATCTCAACCTCGTCTACAACCCGTGCGGCGCGTATCTCCCGCCGCCGCAGAAGTCCGTTGAGGCGGACTTCAGGAGGGAGCTTGAAAAGAAGCACGGCATAAGCTTCACGAACCTCTTTACGCTGACGAACATGCCTCTTGGCAGGTTCTTGAGTTTTCTTGCCGCCTCTGGCAACCTCAAGAGGTACATGGAACGACGCCTTGAGGCCTCTTATAACCCCGCGGCCGCGCAAAATGTCATGTGCCGTGAGACGGTTTCGGTAGGGTGGGACGGCTCGCTTTACGACTGCGACTTCAACCAGACGCTCGGGCTCAAGTGCGGCTTCGGCTCTCCTGAGCGCATCGGTGAGTTCGACGCCGGAAAACTCGGAGAAAGAAGGATCGTCACGGCTTCGCACTGCTTCGGGTGCACGGCCGGGGCCGGCTCAAGCTGCACCGGGACAGTGGCTTAAGTCCCCGGCGCTGGCGTCCGCCTCCCTGACAAAAGAATTTTTTTTGATTTTCCGCGGCGTTAGCCCCGCCGATCAGCCCCTGTTACTTGCCCGCACTGTGTTTCGCGATAAGCGAAAGGAAGTTATCGAGCCGCGCCTTGAGGTCCGGCGGCATCTCCTCGAACTGGACGCCGAGAAGAATCTTACCGACATCCTTGCTGACATTCCTTATCTTCCCCATCAGACCGAATTTGCCCTCAGCCCCGGGGAACTGCACCTTTATGTCTATGGTCTTGTTGACCTGAACGGCGCCGTAGAGCTTGTCGTCATCCGGGTCCTCCGTCTTTACCATGCACAGACACCCCTGTTTGCTTATGTCGAGGATGACCATGTCCACGAACGCGTTGCCTATCATGGTGAGCGCGGGGAGGATGCACTCGTGCCGGGAGTTGTTGAGGACGGTGAACTCTTCGAGTTTTGACGGGTAGGTGACGAAGAAGAGTTTTGCCGGGACTGACACGATGTTTACTATGGAGGACCTGAACCCGTAGACGGTCCCGTTGTGCAGATACCGCACTATCATCGGGCTCTCCTTTACATGGTCGCTCCTGAAGTTGCCGATAAGGTCTTTCTCGGAGAGCCTGATGATGAGGTATTTGCCCGGCTCCATCCCGACAAGAGAGCTTTTTATCC
>JACRCJ010000257.1 GCA_016219075.1 Deltaproteobacteria bacterium
GGTGAATATGGCGTCGAACCTGACCTTGGCCTTCTGCTTGATATTCTCGGCCCCGCCCTCTTCCCTGTCTATAAGCGCAAGCACCCTTCTCACCTGGAGGCCGGCTTCCCGCGCCCTCTCAACGGCCTTTATGGTGGACTCGCCCGTGGTGACGACATCCTCCACGATACATACCCAGGAGCCTTCCTTGACATTGCCCTCTATCCACTGCATTGTGCCGTGCTTCTTCGGCTCCTTCCTTATGACGAAGGCGTCGAGGTACTTGCCGTTCATGGTGGAGACAAGCGCGGCGGCGTAGGCTATCGGGTCGGCCCCGAGGGTGATCCCGCCTATGGCGTCGATAGGCTCGAGCTTGAGCTCCCTGAAGTAGGTGAACCCGATGAGTTCCATCGCCTCGGCGCTCATGGCCGTCTTTTTCACATCGATGTAGACATCGCTCTTCTTGCCGCTTGTGAGAGTGAAGCCCTTATCCGGGTCGTACTTGAAGCTGCGGGCGTACAGGACGTCAAGAAGCTCCCTCTTGTAGTCCTGGTCCATTACATGATGTTCGAGATCTACGGTCATAAACACACCCCTTTTATATTTTTATTCTTCTGAAAACCCCGGCCCTTTTAAGCCCATAGAGGGTTCATTACGGCAAAAAGCCGGTTTTGATTGTTTCCGTCTGCTCTCCAATGTTTAAATATACCCTACCTAAACATTGAAAATCAATCAAAAACAGTCAAAACCGGCTTTTGACTCTACGGGCATCCCTTGCGCCCCTTGCGGGGCGCCTGTGCGCCGTAGTCTTTTTTTTAGCGTTCTGAAGACCCCGGGGGCTTTAACCCCGGAGGGTTCATTTCTTCCGGGACTTAAGCCTTATTACATTGGACTCCTCTACCTTATGGAGCGCCGCGAGTATCGTATCGAGCCTCTTGTCCAGGTCTATCTCAAAAGACTTGGGACCTGTCGCCTGCCCCGGCCCTTCGGAGAGCCACCTGCGGATATATTTGTTCTTATCCGTATATTCGCTGATGGTCTTTTCCTTCGCCATCGTCTACCTCCGGTTCCCATACCCCACCGCGAAATACCGCCGAATGACAAATACCGGGGATGGCATTTTAAAGGTTAATCCGGCTCCGTGTAATTGAATATCTTGTTCTCGTAGTTCCTGAGCGTTATCCTGCCCTTTGCCTGGGATATCAGATAAGTCGGGGTCACCGGGATCTTCCCGCCCCCGCCGGGCGCGTCCACGACGAAGGTCGGTACGGCGTAGCCCGTGGTGTGGCCTCTCAATTCCTCCATGATGTTCATGCCTACGGAGACGGGGGTCCTGAAGTGCGCGGTGCCCATGGCCATGTCGCACTGGTAGAGGTAGTACGGCCTTACCCTGACCTTGAGGAGCTCGTGCATCAGCTTTTTCATGGTCGCGGGCTTGTCGTTTATGCCCTTCAGGAGCACCGTCTGGCTCCCGAGCGGGATCCCCGCGTCGGCGAGCATGGTGCAGGACCTGACGACCTCGGGGGTGATCTCCTTCGGGTGTGAAAAGTGTATCGACAAGTAGAGAGGGTGGTACTTCCTGAGCATATCGACGAGCTCCTGGTTCACCCTCATCGGGAGCGTCACCGGGACCCTGGTGCCGATCCTTATGATCTCAAGGTGGGGGATCGAACGGAGCTTTTTCAGATAGCTTTCGAGGACCTCGGACTTCATCATCAGGGGGTCTCCGCCCGAGATGAGCACATCCCTTATGGTCTTTTTGGACTTTATGTACTTATAGGCCTCCTCGAACTTCTCGATGGACATCGGAGGGGTCTCTTCCCCGACCATCCTCTTCCTCGTGCAGTACCTGCAGTACATGGCGCAGGAATCGGTCACGATAAGGAGCGCCCTGTCCGGGTACCTGTGGACAAGCCCCTGCACCGGGGAATGGCTGTCCTCACCGCACGGGTCGACCATCTCGCAAGAGGATACGCTGAACTCCTCGAGCCTGGGGACCGCCTGCTTCCTGATCGGACACCTGGGGTCCTGTCTGTCTATCAATGAGAAAAAGTAAGGTGTGATGGCCATCGCCAGACGGCCGGACGCGCGTTT
The DNA here is from genome assembly GCA_016219075.1 of Deltaproteobacteria bacterium. Classification (GTDB taxonomy): domain Bacteria; phylum Desulfobacterota; class GWC2-55-46; order GWC2-55-46; family GWC2-55-46; genus JACRCH01. Next base: position 2,074 of record JACRCJ010000257.1, read on the forward strand.
GATGCCCTCTTCCTCTCTGCGTGTCAGAGGAATAAGGTCGCGTATTACTTCGAGGGAGGTGATCCTGTTTTTAAGCTGCCATTTCCAATCGTACCAGTATTCGGGACGGCTGCCCGGATACTCTATCAACTCGGCTAATTCCGACTTTAGCTTTGCGGCTAAATTCGTACTGGGGGGTTCAGAGCTTATCGAAAGCTCTTCCATCTGTTTCCTCCTACCCTTTTAAGCGGGCTTTTCTGTTTTTGTGAAGACCAACTGCGGACTCGACAGCTCTTCCATCGCCTTTGCGTAGGCTATCTTGTATTTAAAACCCTTTTTCAGATACTTCCAGATGTATTCGACCTTTTTGACGTCCTCCTCGGAGTACTGCCTGAACTCCTTCTCGCCGATTACTGTCTTTGTCGGGCTGATAAAACCTTTTTGCTCCAGATAATAGAGCTTTTGCCTTGGAATATCGATCTTAGCCAATAGCTCTGGCGTTCTGATTCCCACCCTTTTTTTACTCCCATATATATGAACACAAAGTAAAATTCTAAATTTATACTTTTAGTGTTCTGAAAACCCCAGGATTTTAAGACCAAGTCAAGTTCATAAATAAACTCAAAACAAGTTTAAATTTATCTTTATCAGTAAACTTAACATTAGTCAAGTAAAATCTCAGTTATTTATGGATTTTCTTATTTTCCGGTCCGGAGAGTGGGTGGCGTCATTTTAAGACTCTCCTCTACTGTGGGGTTGCGGGGTTTTGCCTTCCGGTGAAACCTCCCTCGCTGCAAAAAGCTGCTGGATATCTCCTGATCCTACCCTCCCTAAACAACCGATTCTATAGTAAATAATGTTTTATTGTATTGTTTTTACAAAACACCAGGGGCATTGCGTAGCGAGCATGAAGGAGAGCGAGCGAGCAAGCCTCTGTATTTATTGCGAGCTAGCTTGACAGCGAGTGAAGCAATAGCCCCGAGGCGCGCGGTAGCGCGCAAAAAGGCCTTTTGTAAAGCGCAAGCTTGCGGGTATTTACAATGACACGGAATAAAAATCTCAAAAGAAGATATTTATCAGTGACATTGATTTTAACATCTGCAAAAATATCGCACACAAATCACACTAAATATAACTTCGGAAGAAATCCAAAAAAGTTGAGGAGGTGAGCGGGGAAGGGGCCGGAAAAACAGCTATACTCTTTCTTTCATATTTAATATTCTCTTCTTTAAAAAACAGGGAACCGCACAAGGGCCTGAGGCCGGGGCCGGAGGGGCCGGTTGTAAAAACCGGTCGGCGAAGATAACGGCTTGACTTTAAAGACGCACTTGTTACACTTTTATAAGGGGCGCGCGCCTCAACAACGGAGCGCGTAACGGATGTGCCGTTTTCAGACCCGCCTTAACGATCAAATCACGGAAGGAGTTTCAATAATGTCCAAACAGACAACAGTGTGGCGTCAGGATTTTTTTGACGAGGTCGAGCCGATAAAGCTCAAAGACCCGTTGGCGTATATACTCGGTGCGCAGGACGAAGGAGAGCCGTTCGTCTTCAACTATACGGACGCTGTCAAGCTCGCGGGACATTCGTGCCCGGCGGTCTCCGGGGCCTACAAGTTGACGGCAAAGGCCCTGAAAGCGCTCTACGGAAAGGAGATGCCCACAAGGGGCCAGATCAAAGTCCTCGTTAAAGGCGGCCCGACCGACCTCGCGTACGGCCCCCAGTCCCATGTCATCTCCCTGATAACAGGGGCCGCGGGAGTAACCGGCTTCAAGGGCCTCGGCGGCAGACACGGCCGCGACAACAAGCTCTTCTTCGATTCGAAAGACATGCAGTTCAACACCTTCATCTTCCAGAGAGAGGACAACGGCAAGGCCGTCAAGGTCACATACAACCCGCAGGCGCTCTCCGGAGACCCGAGGATGAACGACCTTATCCCGCTGGTGCTCCGCGGGGTGGCGACAAAGGAGCAGAAGGACCTCTTCATCTCGCTCTGGCAGGGCAATGTCAGAAAGATACTCCTCGATGACGAAAAGTATCCGGGACTCTTCGAGGTGGAGGAGCTTAAGAATTTCGAGTTCCCCAGGGTGTCTTCGAGGGCCGATGTATATTAAAAGAACCGCTTGCTTTTGAGTCCCGCCCTGTGCGCAGGGGCCCGCGGCTTTTTTTAAAATTCTCCGCCATAAATGACAGAGAATTTTGATGGTAAGGAAAAATCATTTATATTTGCCACTCCTTGACCCGCCGCTAAAGCACGGGATTGCGGAGTGGCACACCCATTCAAAGGTCGACGGGCCCTTGAAATTTGGTGCATTTTTACATGAAATAGGTTAAAAGACTCTTGCCCGACGCACGCCCACGCCCCCGCAGAGTGACCGCGGGCGAAGGGTAGCCGGCGGTTCCGGTTTTTTATATTTAAAGTTCTTGAAACCCCGGGGCTTTAACCGGGGAGGGAACATTGCCGCAGAAAGGAGACGCCATGAACATAGGGATGACGCTCACCAAGTTCCTGCTCGAGGAGCAGAGACGGGTTCCGGGTTCGAAAGGCAACTTTACCGCGCTCTTCTCAGACCTCGTGGTGGCGGCCAAGATAATATCGCGCGAGGTCAACAGGGCGGGGCTCATAGACATCCTCGGCGCGGCCGGCAACCGGAACGTCCACGGCGAAGAGGTGCAGAAGCTCGACGAGTACGCCAACTCCATGATCATAAAGACCATGGAGCACGGGGGGCACCTCTCGGGCATGGCCTCCGAGGAGATGGACGAAATAATCAAGGTCGACCCGAAGTACCCCCGGGGCAAGTACCTCCTGCTCTTCGACCCGCTCGACGGCTCATCGAACATCGATGTCAACATAAGCGTCGGCACGATATTCTCGATCCTGAAATGCAGCCCGGACTGCGACCTCGCCGAAAAGGACTTCCTGCAGGCGGGCGTAGAGCAGGTCTGCGCCGGGTATATCCTCTACAGCTCCTCGACGATGTTCGTCTACACCACGGGCCACGGCGTGCACGGCTTCACGCTCGACCCGAATGTGGGAGAGTTCCTGCTTTCGCACGAGAACATCCGCATCCCCGACAGGGGGAAGATCTACTCCATCAACGAGGGCAACTCCAGGCACTGGCTCCCGGGCACGAGCCTGTACGTCGATAAGCTCAAGAACGACGATAAGAACTACACCGCCCGCTATGTCGGCTCGCTCGTGGCCGACTTCCACCGTAACCTCCTGAAGGGCGGGGTCTTCCTCTATCCGGCTGACAGGAAATCCATCAACGGAAAACTCCGTCTCCTCTATGAGGCGAACCCGCTCTCTTTCATCGTAGAGCAGGCCGGGGGCAGGGCCTCGACGGGGGACAAACGGGTGCTCGAGATCGTGCCCGAGAAGCTCCACCAGCGGGTCTCTCTCATAATCGGCAGCAAGGACGATGTGGAGGAGGCCGAAAGCTTCTGGAAGTACCAGGACGCGTAAGCGTTCCTTGAAACAACCGGAGCGCATCAAGCGGACCACCGTCCCCCTTTTTCCGGCCAGGGTGAACCTCCCCGGAGCAAGCTCCGGGGTATCTGAAAACAACCCATGTTATTAGATGTTTTGTATTGTTTTTAACAAAACACCAGGGGCATTGCGTAGCGAGCATGAAGGAGAGCGAGCGAGCAAGCCTCTGTATTTATTGCGCGCGAGTATGCCAGAGCCGAGCAATAGCCCCGAGGCGCCCGCCAGCGCAAAAAGGCCTTTTATACAGCGCAGCAAGCTGCGGGGTATTAGACCCTAAAAAGAATAAAGATGATGGAAGAGAGACTATATATAAGCCAGATGAGGTCTTTTAAAATTGCCCACCGCACGGTGGGACGCGAGCGGGGTGGTACTGGCGTATGGCAAATTAAGAACACCTGTTTTGCCTTGTCTTTAACAAACCCAGGCGGCGAGGCGGAAAGCGGCCAGAACCCTACCCCCAAAAGCCGCACGGCAGTGCGGAAAAAACTCTTCAACACAGAAAAAAAGAACGGCTCTCAATCGCAGGGTGAACTCACAAGAATTTATCGGGGCGTCCTGGAATGTCAAGGCAGGCGGGGGAGGGCCTCTTTTACAGGAGGCCCGCGACATCGCTTCCTACTGTCTTACCTTTTCAGTCGAGAAGAGAGCCTGGTACTTTTTCGCCGTCGCCTCGGACTCGAAATAGACCGCCTTTCTGCCGGGCCCGGCTGTTATGAAGGCGGAAGCCTTGTCGACCTCGCGTTTCGTCACAGGGTCAACGGCGTAGCGTATCGCCCTCTCATCCTTGAGCCTGTGAACGCACATGGGGCAGCACCCGTAGTAAGTCTTGCCGTCTACCTCGACAGGGAACATGGGACGGTCTCCTGGGACCATGTCCGTCACCATGCAGACATCGCTTCTCTTCGCAAACTTTACTTCATTTTTTACCGGCGCGCCGGATTTTCCGGAAACGCAAAAACCTTCCTGCGGTCCTACCAGACCTGAAAACAAAAAGGCCGCGACCGCCGCCATCAATAACCTCTTCATGTTCATCCTCCCTGATGCCTGATGGTTTTATTTTTAATCACAAAATTCCCTGTAGCTTGCTACAGGGTTTCCTTATAAAAACCCTCCCCCTCGATGGGGGAGGGAAGGGTGGGGGTGAAAAAATGTTTTCACCCTCCCCGCTTCCCGTTGCATCGGAAGAGCGCAACGGGA
>JACRCJ010000247.1 GCA_016219075.1 Deltaproteobacteria bacterium
CTACGAATCAGAGGGTCGGGGGTTCGAATCCCTCCGGGCGCACCAGATTTATCTCACAGGCCGTATGGATTCGAAAGTGCCCGAGCGCCGAGCAAGCGAGGATGAGGCTGCATGGATGCAGCCGGAAGCGAGGGCGCGCGGCGGGAGTGAGAAGCCAGGAAGGCGACAAACGGAAGCCGAATCCCTCCGGGCGCGCCAGATAAATCAAGGGGTTACGGCATTTGCTGTAGCCTCTTTTTCATTTCACTGGACCTCCCGCCGGGTACACCCGGCAGTATGAACCCGTGCCTAAGGTCGACATGCCTCTTCAATTCCAGAGGGAGGGCAAACGGCGCACAAAGCGGTAAAAAAACATAAGACCTATAGAATTTGACAAAATTCAAAAGCACAGATAGACTTTAACAATCTGGTCATAGAAACTTTGTTGTGCAGGTAGGGTTGACGCAGGGTCACTCCTGCCTTTTTTTATCTTGATTAAGCCCCTGAAATGGATAGCGTGACATTTAGTCATATGTAGAATTATAGCGATATCATAAACCGTCAAGAAGATTTTCAAAACCGTTGACACAGGCGGTGTTGTCCCCGGTACACCTGGAAAACGCTGTGACCATCAGGGTGTTCAGGGGTAACAGGCCTATTGGCTGAACAGGGCTAAATATGAAAGCCTCTACTTTTGATAAGTCGAGTGTGTCGCTTTCTTACCGGTGTGCCGGTTGTTTTCCGGTAAACGAGCCTTTCGCGCGGCCTCTCAAGTCAAACCGCGTCCGTAAACATTCGCCCCATTTATTCCGTCTTCCGTCCGGGATACAGACAAGCAAGTTCCGCCTGCTTCCATCAATAAAATCAGATAAAAACTTTGAGCAAAAGGAGAGGAGATCCAATACCGGGTCCGCGTCCTTGATCTTGTGGCTTGAGAGAGGCTCCTTTTTAAGTCCCCGGAATCGTCTTGAAAACAGGGGTGTCGCCTTGACCTGCCCTACACCCTCTTTTTCTTTTGGTGGAGCGTACCAGTAACCTTCGTGCCGGGTAGCGCGGCTATACCGGAGTAATCACTGACCCCGCCGCATGGGGGTTCTAAAAAAGTCCTGTCAGGCATAACGGCGTCCCGGAAAAACAAGGCCGGCTCTTTTTTTGCTAATTAATATTGATATCTCTTTTAATTGGCGCCCTGTCTGACGGAAGGAGGTGAGAAGAGGTTCCGTTTCAAGCGCTTTTAGCAATTAAAAACGCAGAAATCCACGGAGGGAAATGATGAAAAAGTATATTCTCCTGTCTTTATCAGCCCTGTTCGGCAGCGTTGTAATGATAGGGAGCACGCCGGCACACGCCTTTGAGGCGCTGTGGCACGGCCAGTTCAGGATAAACTCGTATTATCAGAACGCAAACAAGGACGACGTCTTCACCAAGGGAGATGACATCCAGGCCTCAAGACTCAGGTTCCGGCCTACGGTCGATTTCAAGTTCGACAACGGCGTAAGAGCGCACATCCAGCTCAACATCGGACACATAAACTCAAATATTACAAATGCCAGGTTCGATGTCGGAAGCAGCCCGGCAGTGGCGCTCAGGCACGGCTATATATCGGCCCCCATCCCCCAGTATGAGGACTGGACGGCCTTGGCGGGGCTCATCCCTTTGTCGGACAAGTTCGGAGACACTCTTTTCAGCTCTGACTGGGATTTTAACCCTCTGACTTACGCGCTCATGGGCAAGGTAGGGGAGATGAGCCTGAGGATCGGGCACGCCAACCTCAGCGAGGGGGCTGAAAGCTCGCATCCCGCCGACGACGTTGACGCGTGGATAGCGGACCTCGATACGAACATGGGGCTCGGGGTCTCGTTCTACGCCCTGAACGGCAATACCGGGGGCGGTTTCTCCGGTACCGCGACCCAGAGCGCGGCAAAGACGCACGAGTACTACGCCGGCATAAGGTACGCCGGTAAATTAGAGGCCGTCGATTTTAACGCTTTCGCCGTTTATAACTGGGGCAAACGGGAGTTCGCGGCCCTGGGGACGAATCCTACCGAGCGCAAGAACTCGGGTGTCGCGTTAAAGGCGGAGGCGAAGGTGAACGCGGGGGCCGCCAAGGTAGGCGTCATGGCCCTGTACGCCAGCGGGGACAAGGACTACAAGGACGCCACAAAGGACGACTCCAGCGCCTTCATAACCCCGATGTCGATAGCGGGCACCACGGGGTACTGGGGTTATACCGGTAAGCTCAATGTCCAGGGCCCGACCGATACAGGGGTCGATACGAGCTTCGTGAACATCGACGGCGGCGGCTACGCGACAGCTGACCAGAACATAGGCAACGGGTTGACCACCGTCCAGGTCAATGTGGCGTTCCCCATCATGCCCAAGCTCGAAGGGTACGCCGCCGCGGGCTGGTACACCCACAACAAGGCGGCCACGGGCTTCAAGAAGTACATAGGCTCGGACCTCTACGCGCAGGCCAGGTACATGATGTGGGAGAACCTGAGCATCGAGGCGGGCGTGGACTACGCCATGCTCGCCAAGGGACACGGCGACAGCGTTGCTCTGGGAACCGTTAACCAGTCAAAGAGGACGGAGACCCTTCTCTTCTCAAGGGTCCAGCTCGAGTTCTAAGTGATAGCTGATTTACCATCCGTGCCCGGCCGGGCGCATAGCGCTATGCCGGGCGCGGATACTTCCAATGAACCTCCCCGGAGCTCGCTGCGGGGTATCTAAAAACAACCAACACCATTGTGAAGAATGTTTTTTTGTATCGGTTTTACAGAACACCAGGTCCATTGCGCAGCGAATGAAGGAGAGCGAGAGCAAGCCTCTGTATTTATTGCGCGCGAGTATGCCAGAGCCGAGCAATAGCCCCGAGGCGCCCGCCAGCGCAAAAAGGCCCTTTTGTAAAGCGCGGGAAGCTTCAGGGTATTTACCCTAAAAAGAGAATAAAAGGACCTCATAATGACGAACGAACCGATCCTTCTTGAAAAATCGATGGCCGCCAAGGGCAAAAGCCTCCTGTACCGGATACTTGCGTCCCTGTATCTCAGGGAGGCCACCGCTGAGACACTGCAAATACTCTCCTCGAAAGAGGTGGTTGAGACTCTCGACGGTCTCGGCGTGGATACGGGTAAACTTTCCGGTCCGGCTGATAATAACGAAAGACAAAAGCGGTTTCTTGACGAGCTGGCTGAAGAGTACACGGCCCTTTTCATACTCCCGGGCGGGGTCTCTCCTTATGAGTCCGTAAGGCTCAAAGGGCTCCTTTGCCAGGACCCGGAGTGGAAGGTAAGGGAGTTTTATAAAAGGTTCGGCGTCGTGATGCGCGAGGGTTCGAGCATATTCTCTGACCACATAGGCATGGAGCTCGATTTCCTGTCATACCTCGTGGATAAGGAAGCCGCGGCATGGGGCGCGAAGGACGAAGAGGTCGCCCACGGTTGGCAAGAGGCCCGGCAAGAGTTCTTCAGTGAGCATATGAACAAGTGGGTCAACGGGTTTACGGACGAGCTTGATAAATGCGCCTTTCACCCCTTCTACAGGGAGGTCTCGGCGCTTACCAGGAAATTAATGGAGATCGAAAGCACGGAGCTTTCAACGGAAAGACCGGAGGACGGCCCGTCGGCAGAGACTTCTCCGGTTTGAAGAGATTATTTTAAACCCCTGTCGGGGTTTACTTAAGCGCGGCTTGCTGCGTAGGCTGACTAACGATATTTCCTTCGAATACCCCGAAGAATTGCGGCGGGGCGGTTTATTAACGACGGCCTCCTTCTTTTGTTGCCTTTGAAGAATCTTACTGGCTGTGGGAGAGGGGGCAGCCCCTCTCCCCGGTGAACGGGGTGCGCGCCGCAATCCCGCCGCTTTAGGGGCGGGCAAAGAGCGAGCTATAAAAATGACAATCACCCTGCCGTGAAGAATCTCCGTCATTTATGGCGGGGAATTTTAATGCGGGAACCATGCGATGACTGATGCTCCTTTTGGCCCGCGGCGTTGATTTCAAGGCGGTTCCATAATGCTAAACATTATTCAGGACAGATGCCAGCCCCTCAGGTACGCCAAGGCCGAATGCCGGCTGTGCGTCGAGGCGTGCCCCATAGACGGGTGCCTCTCTTTTGAAAACAGCGCGATAAGCGTAAAAAAAGACCTTTGCCCGGGGTGCGGCGTTTGCACGACCGCATGCCCGACGGGCGCCCTCTCCTTGAAAGAACTTGACGACGCGAAGCTTCTTGGAAGGCTCAAAGAAGGGCTCGAAAAGAAAGACCTCTTCATAGGCTGTTATCTCGGCCCCGGCGCTGAAAACCGCGAACTGCCCGAATCTTTTTCATCGGGAAGAGACTCCGTTGACCTCCCGTGTCTTGCGGTTCTCAAAGAATCTCACCTCGCGGCCCTTATATTGTCAGGCGTCGGCAAGATCGGTCTGGATTGCAGCCGGTGCTCAAGCTGCGCCTTCCACGGCGCCAAAGAGGTTATCGGAAAAACCGCCCAATACGCTGAGAACCTGCTCGCGCGGGCAGGCCGTGCCGGCAGGATCGAAGTACTGGAGGTCATGGAGGGGGGCTCAAAGAGCGGGTTCGGCTTCTTCGGAAAAGAGAAAAAGAAAGGCGTAAGGAAGATAACCAATGGCCCGGAGTACTCCAGGAGGGAGCTCTTCACCTTTTTGAAGGGCAGGGCCGCGGCGCTGGCGTCCGAAAGCGCGCCAGGTCGAAATCTCGAAAGAGAAGAGGTTTTTGAGAACGGCGCGGCGCCTCAAAGAAGGATGATACTGCTTGAGGCGTTGAGGGCGGCAAACCCCCCGGCGTCAGGCGCCATCAAGGACGGCGGGTTCCCGGTACGGCAGATAGGGATAAATGAAAAATGCGTCATGTGCAGAAGGTGCGGCGCC
>JACRCJ010000253.1 GCA_016219075.1 Deltaproteobacteria bacterium
AGACCGACTCAAGGCAGTCCTGCAGGAACCTCCTGCCGTTCCAGTTCACTATCACTATGGAGACCAGAGCCTCTTTCACGCACCCTCTTTATTCTCTGTTAGGGTAAATACCCGGTAGTTTGCCGCGTTCTTGCAAAAGTCTTTTTGCGCGCTGTCGAGCTCGCTCGGAATGAAAAACCGAGGCTTGCCACTCTCTCTCCAGTAGGCTCGCTACGCAAAACCCCTGGGGTTTTTTAAAAAACAAAATACAAAAGTACCACTTCCGGTGATGTCGGAGATTTTTGGATACCCCGCCGCAAGGCTATCCGGAGGGTTCATTTACGGCCTTTAAGGTACCCGCTCATTATCGAAAGCGTCGCGGAGGCGGTCTTCTCCCATGAGAAGTGCGCCGCCCTTTTAAGCCCGTCTCTTACAAGCCTCTCCCTCAGGGGGCCATCCATTATCACCTTGAGCATCCCCCCGGCCATATCATCCGGGCTCAACGGGTCTACAAGGTATGCGGCCCCCCCGGCCACCTCGACAAGCGGCTCTATCTTCGAGCATACGACCGGCACCCCGCAGGCGAACGCCTCCACCACGGGTATGCCGAAACCCTCGTGCAGTGACGGGAAGACGAAGAGCTCGGAGGCGGAGTATATTAGAGGGATGTCCTCAAAAGGCAGCCAGCCGAGAAGTATGACATCGTCCGTAAGCCCTAACTCACTGATCTTCGCGGCTATGGCGTCGTGGCCGTAGTCCCGCGCGCCTATCAGGACAAGCTTCGTACCCCTCAGGGTCCCCCTGACCGACTTGAAGGCGGTAAGAAGCCTTATGTAGTTCTTGTGAGGCAGAGAGGATGCTATGTAGAGGATGAAGCTTTCCGGAAGGCCGTATTTTTTCCTGACTGAAGCGACCTCGGCCGCGCTCCTTTTATAAAACGCCTCACTGTCCGAGGCCATGTAAGTGACGCCGATATTTCCGGGCCTGATGTTATAGTACCTCTCTATGTCCTCTTTCGATTTCCTCGAAAGCGTTATCACCCCGTCCGACCGCTTCGCCGAAAGATAGATGATAGACTTTAAAAAAAGGAGGTACCACCTCTTGAAGTTCTCCGGCTGGTTTATGTGCTGGAGGTCGTATATGACGACGATCGAAGGTACGGGAGAGAAGAACGGGGCGGTCATCCCGGCCGAGAGGAGTATGTCTATCCTGTGTTTCGCGGCCTGAAAAGGAAGCGCTATCTGCTCCCAGAGTATCCTAAAGGCCCTGTTGGTGGCGTTTATCGGGCACTCCACTATCTTCGCCCCCGGAGCGAGGCCCTCAAAGACCCCGGCGCTCTCCCTGTTTATGAATATGACATACTCGTTGGAGGGAGCGGCCCTTGGGAGCCACTTCACAAGGTTCCTTACATATGTCTCGCTTCCCCCTACCTTGCCGGGCAGAAGGTATAGAGCGTTTATCCCTATCCTCAAATCCTCTCCCTGCCGGTCCCCTTACGGCCCCTTTTTTCCAACAAACCCGTGAAAAAGAGTTTTTTGGGGGAACTTTCTGTAGAAAGTTCCCCCAAGCCCCCTTCAAAGACTTTAAGTTCCAGTGGGACACCCCCCGATTTACCAAGGGGGGGGCCCACTGGAAGAACCTAAAATTTTTGAAAAGAGTTTGAGAGAAACTTTTTATAAAAAGTTTCTCTCAAGATACTTCTTCTCGGGTCTGTTGGAAAAGGCGTCAGCCCTTTTTGACCTTTTCTCTCCAGAAGTCGAGGAGTTCTTTAAGTCCCCGGTCGAGGGTGTAGCCGGGGGCCCAGCCGAGCCCCTTTAGTTTTCCGGCGTCCCCGTAGAGGACCGGGGCCTCTTTTGAGCGGAGGCGTGCCGGGTCTGTGGCCACCTCTATCCTCTCATTCGTTAACGACAGCAGCGTGTCGAGTATCGTCTGTATCTTTACCGGCGAGCCCGAGCAGATATTGTAGACCTCTCCGGGTTCACCCTTGCGGGCGAGAAGTTCGTAGGCAGCCGCCACATCCTTTACATAAAGGAAGTCCTTCGAGGCATCGAGGCTTCCGACCTTCAAAACCTTTTCGGTCTTTATCCCCGCCTCTATCTCGGCCACCTGTTTTGCGAAGGCGGACGCTACAAGGGAGGCGGCCTGTCTCGGGCCGTAGTGGTTGAACGGGCGGCACCTGACCACTTTAAGGTTTCTGCTCCTGTTGTACTGGAAGGCCAAGAGGTCCTGAGTGACCTTGCTTACGGCGTACGGGTTCATGGGCCTTAACTCCGTACCTTCCTTTACCGGGAGCTCTTCCGGAGAGACCTCGCCGTACTCGTCCCCGGAGCCGATGTTGAGGATGACGGCTTCGGGGGCCCTTATGAGGGCCGCCTCGAAGAGGTTCAAGGTTGAGAATATGTTTGTCCTGAGCGTTTCGGCAGGGGCGCCGAAGGAAAGCGACGGGACGGACTGGCCCGCAAGGTGAAATATAGTGTCGGGGCGCGCCTGTTCCAGGGCCGCTTCTATCATCGCGGGGTCCAGAAGATCGCACTGCACGAGCTTTAAGCCCGGGACCCCCGAGATGTTCTCAAGGTTGTTATCGAGACAAGTCCCCCAGACCTCGGCCTTATTGACGAGCCTCTCGGCGAGGTGCGAGCCTGCGAAGCCCGATATTCCGGTTATAAGCACCCTACGCACCCTTTTCAAGCTCCTTCAGGTCGCCCTCCACCATCATCTTGACGAGCTCGGTGAAGCTTACCCTGGGTTCCCAGCCGAGCTTTTTTTTGGCCTTGGCCGGGTCTCCTATGAGGAGCTCGACCTCCGCCGGCCTTATGAACCGCGGGTCTATTACGACATACTTCTCCCAGTCGAGCCCGGCGCACCCGAAGGCCGCCTCGACGAACTCTTTTACCGTGTGCGTCTCTCCGGTGGCCACGACGAAGTCGTCCGGTGCGTCCTGCTGGAGCATAAGCCACATCGCCTCCACATAGTCCCCGGCGTAGCCCCAGTCCCTCTTGGCGTCAAGGTTCCCGAGCCTCAGTTCCTTCGTCAGCCCGAGCTTTATCTTCGCGGCCCCGTTCGTGATCTTTCTCGTGACGAACTCCAGGCCCCTTCTCGGGGACTCGTGGTTGAAGAGTATCCCGGAGCAGGCAAAGAGGTTGTAGCTCTCCCTGTAGTTTATCGTTATGTAGTGGCCGTACACCTTGGCCACTCCGTACGGGCTTCTCGGGTAGAAGGGCGTCTGTTCGGTCTGAGGGACATCCCTTACCTTGCCGAACATCTCGCTGCTTGACGCCTGGTAGAACCTTGCTTCCGGCCTGATCTTTCTTACAGCTTCGAGCACCCGTGTTGTGCCGAGGCCCGTGACCTCGCCGGTCAGGGTCGGCTGGTTCCACGATGTGGGGACAAATGACTGGGCCGCGAGGTTGTAGACCTCGTCCGGGCGGGTGGATTGTACGGCCGAGTCGAGAGAGGACTGGTCGGTGAGGTCGCCCTGCACGAGGGTTATCTTATCCTGTATGTGCGATATCCTGTCGAACCTCTCCACGCTCGCCCTTCTGACCATGCCGTATACATCGTAACCTTTGGAGATAAGAAGCTCCGCGAGGTACGAGCCGTCCTGGCCCGTGATGCCGGTTATCAACGCCCTTTTCTTTGCCATCGTAATAAGTTTGCCCCTTTATCTGTTTGTCATAATACCGAGAAGCGCCAGTTAAGAGTCTTTTCTATCCCTTCATTGAGGCTTACCTCCGGAGACCAGCCGAACTCCCTCTTTGCCTTCCCCGCGTTCAGACAGCTTCTCTTCAGGTCTCCGGCCCTTGCCACCCCGTGGCCGGGTTTTTTAAGCTCCGGCGGCAGCCCCGGCACTTTTTTCCTGACCGCTTCATAGATACCGTTGAAAAGGTCCGCTGTGTGCGTGGCAACA
>JACRCJ010000040.1 GCA_016219075.1 Deltaproteobacteria bacterium
CACCTCGATAAATGGAACAGGCTCAGGGTCTCTCACGCTATACGGTACACGGAGCTTCTGGGTGGAATACCTGAGATAAAGCTTCCTAAGTTCAAGAAAAACGAAAAATCAGCGCATGTCTTTCACCTCTTTGTAGTCAGAGTCGAGGAAAGAGACGGGCTTATAGAGTTCTTGAACGGAAGGAACATCTCAACCGGCATCCATTATCCGGTGCCTGCTCATATGCACGAGGCCTTCAGAGATCTCGGATACAAAAAGGGCGACTTCCCTGTAACTGAAAAGTATTCCGAAGAGCTACTCTCGCTTCCCATGTTCCCTGAACTCAGGGACGAACAAATTATGCATGTGACGACGGCGATAAGGGAGTTCTACGGAAGATAGCCGGGCGGGCCGGGCGAGTGGGGCGAGTGGGGCGAGTGGGGCGAGATGAAGTGTGTTGTACTGAAGTTGCCGGGGTAGGGTCGAAGTACAAAGACGGCCCCGCAGGCGTACAGGTGGAGGGAAAAAAGATGACAAAACCTGCACTGAAGGTCTCTTTCATAATCCCGGTCCTGAATGCGGAAAGGCACCTTGACAGGTGCCTCAAATCCATACGGATGCAGGAGTACCCCGCCGAGGCGATAGAGATCGTCATTCTTGACGGCGGCTGCACGGACTCGACCTTGGATATAGCCGGGAAGTTTCACTCAAGGGTATACCCAAACCCGGACAGGCTCGCGGAGTACGGTCTGCAGGTCGGAATCAGGCAGGCCGAAGGGGAGCTTATTGTCATCTTCGCCGCCGACAACGAGCTGTACTCTCCGAGCTGGGTCAAGACCGCAGTCGGCGCGTTCGCTGACGACCCCTGGTGCGCAGCCGTCTGGGGGCCGCTTAAATCCGGGGACGAGGACCCGCCTCTGAACAGATATTTTGAGCTTATACAGAGCGACCCGATGACTTTCTTCATGAACAGGAACCTGTCTTACTATCTTGAAGACGCGAGGACCATGGAGGACGGCGGCAGGTATTACTTCCGTGTCGACCCGAAAAAACCGCTTGTTTGGGGGGCGAACGGTCTGACGCTGAGGAAAAAGCTTGTCGCACCGATCTGGACGCAGCCGGGGTATCTCGGCGACAACGACGCCTTTCAGAGAATGATAGAGAATGGGCACGACAGGGTAGCCTACATCCCTTCACTGATAACTTATCACCATCATGTGGGGGCCATAAAGGACTGGATATCCAAATGGAGAAGGAACTTTCTTCAGCACTTCCTTGACAAGCTTGAAACCCGGAATACAAACTGGGTGTTCGTGGAGGACTTCAGGACCCGGCTTTTCTACTGGCTCATATACTCGTCGAACCCCGTCATTTCCGGGACCCATGCGTTGTACATGGGCATTAGAGATAGAAATATCTTTTGGGCGTACCATCCGCTTCTCTGTTTTCTTCAGACTTTCGTTTATTCGTACATGGTGGTTACGACGCCCAAGGGCAGAAAGACGATCCGAAGGATAGCAAGTGGCGGACTATAAGAGTCCTGGTATCCGTATGCGATGCCAAAAGCGTTTTTTTGCATGAGATAAGGAAGCTTCTGGCGGCCTCCCCTGGCGCTGCGGTGGTGCGCAGAGGCGTGCGTGAAGATCCGCCGAAGTTTTTTTGTCAAAAGAAGCGATGGATTTAACAGGAGGTAGGATGATCATCCTTGGGGTCTCCTCGTATCACCCTGATGCTTCGGCAGCGCTTATAGTAGACGGCGAAATAGTCGCCGCGGTTGACGAGGAGCGTTTAAACAGGATCAAGCACTCGCCGGGTTTTCCTGAGCTCGCGATAAAGTACTGTCTGGAAAAGGCACGCATCACGCTTGACGAAGTCGACCACATTGCGGTCTCCAACGACCTTAAGGTCAACCTCTGGAGAAAGATTGCATTCTCCCTGAGTACGTTTCCCGCAAAGGCCTGGCCCGGATACTTCAGAAACTACATGCGCCAGAGGGTGATGAGACCTCTGAATATCCTTGACGACCTCGCGGAAAGAGTGGGCGGAGACCCCGGGAAGATACGCTCCGGGATCAGGAGGGTGGAGCACCATAACGCCCATGCGGCAAGCACATACTACACCTCCCCGTTCAAAGAGGCGGCTATCCTTTCAGTAGACGGCAGCGGGGACTTCGTCACCTCGGCTTTCTCCTACGGTAAAGGGTCAAGCCTCATGAGGCTTTCACAGACCTACTGGCCTGATTCACTGGGGATGTTTTACTTTGCCGTAACGCAGCATCTGGGGTTCCATGAGATCGGAGCCGAGGGCAAGGTGATGGCGCTCGCTTCATACGGAAAGCCCAGGTACATGGAAGAGTTCAGAAAGATCATCCATCCGACTAAAGACGGCTTCAAGATGGATATGGATTACTTCACTTTCCATCTACCCGTTCTCATAGACAATTGGGGGGACCCTACGACCGCCCAGTTCTTCGTCTACCGTGACTGGCTCTCAGAGAAGTTCCATAAGGTATTCGGCCCCGGCAGGGCGCCCGGCGCCGAGTACACCGCTAAACACATGGACATAGCGGCTTCGCTTCAGGCCACGCTTGAGGAGACGGTCTTTCATCTTTTAAAGATGCTTTACAGAAAGACTTCCTCTGACGACCTGTGCCTTGCAGGAGGCGTGGCCCTCAACTGCGTTATGAACGGAAAGGTAGCGGCCAATACGCCTTTTAAGAGGGTCTTCGTGCAGCCGAACGCCGGAGACGGCGGGCTGTCGCTCGGAAGCGCCCTTTACGTATATCACCATGAGCTCGAACAGGAAAAGACGCACACGCTGAGATCTGCGTCACTTGGACCGGAGTACACGAACGCCGAGGTTGAAAGCGCGCTTAAAGAAGCGAAACTTGAATACACCCGTTATGACGACATAGCGCCGGAAATCGCCTCCCGCATAGCTGACGGGAAGATCATCGGCTGGTTTCAGGGAAAGATGGAGTTCGGTCCGAGGGCGCTTGGCAACAGGAGCCTTCTTGCCGACCCGCGTAGCCCTGAGATGAAGGATATCATCAACAGACGTGTAAAGAAGAGGGAGCGCTTCCGCCCGTTCGCTCCCAGCGTTCTCGAAGAGGACGCGAAGACTTACTTCGGCTTAAACGGTTTTCCTTCCCCTTATATGCTTCTGGCGGTGGATGTGCATGCCGGCAAGAGAGCAAGCGTGCCGGCTATAACCCATGTGGACGGGACGGCACGGGTCCAGACCGTGGACAAGGCCTCAAACCCGAAGTACAGAAGGCTGATAGAGGAGTTTAAAAAACTGACGGGGGTCCCGATGGTCCTGAACACATCGTTCAACCTTAAAGGAGAGCCGGTAGTCTCTTCACCGCAAGACGCCATTAAGAGTTTCATGGCCACCAGGATAGATGTTCTGGCTATAGAGGACTATATTGTCGAAAAAGAGCGCTGACATAACCTCATCCGCGTCTTCGTTCATCCGTAGAAATTATATGGCATTGCTGATACTCGCCGTAGCGCTGGGCTTAAGGCTCTGGGGCGTCGGGTACGGTCTGCCTTTCATCTTTCACCCGGACGAGAACAGGCAGATCCTCGATTCATTGGGGATGGCCGAGAGGATGAGCGTCTTCCCGGAAGAGTACTCATACCCTGCGCTCCATAAATACCTCCTTATTCTGGTAAACGGCTCCTACTTCGTCGCGGGAAGGCTTCTGGGACTGTTCGAGGACCCGTCTGACTTTGCCCTTAAATTTCTTGAAGGCGACTCAAGTGTATTTCTATTGAGCCGTCTGTTGAGTGTCGCCTTTGGAACCGGACTGTGTCTTCTTGTCTACAGAATGGGCACAAGGTTATTCTCGAAGACCGCCGGGCTTGTAGCGCTTGCCTTCACAGCCGGGATGTTCCACCTCATACAGCATTCTCAGTGGGCGATAGCGGATATATTCCTGGCTTTTTTCACGACCGCGGCGTTCTATTACATGATGCTTAGTGTCAGCGAGCCCGGCAGAAAAAATACGGCGCTCTCGTTTTTCTTCGCAGGGCTCACAATCTCGACTAAGCCCCAGGGCGTTTTTCTTATCGTCCCGCTTCTAATAAGCCGGTTTTTTATCCTTAAAGAGAGAGGGTTCGCCCTCAATGGCGGCAGGTTTTTAAAAGACCTGTCGGCAGGTTTTGCCGTCCTCCTGCCCGCCGCGCTTGTCGGTAACCTCTCATGGATATTTGACTTCGGCGCCGTTTACGAAAAATTCAAGATGCTCTCTCAGGTTGCGCACCTGGGGATCTCTTCTAAAGAGCCGTTCACGCCTGGCCTCGTCACCTTGCTGAAATGGTTTTCAACCGAGCTTATGAGGCAGGAAGGGCCGCTCGGGGCAGTGATACTCGCCGGGGCGGTATACGCGGCGGTTAAGCGCTCAAGGAAAGACCTGCTGTTTCTCTCTTACCTGGCGGTCTTTTTCTTCGCTGTAAAGGACTGGGCGATAAGGTATCTCCATCTTTTCGTGGCTATATTCCCGGTCCTCTGTCTCTTTGCGGCAGGAATGGCAGAGGAGATATTGTCACGAGCGCGCCTCAAGGGGTGGGTGAGCGCGCTGATCGTAGCGGCCGTCGTCCTTCCATCGGCGTCGTTTTCAATCGAGGCTTCCATCATAAAAGGGAATCTTGATACCAGGGCTGAGGCAAAACAGTGGGTCGATTCCAATATCGCTCCGGATACAAAGATAGCCGTGGACTGGTACGAGTTTTCTATACCCCTGTTGTCCGCAACTCCGGTGTATCTGCAAAACCCGAAGGCCCGTGATTATTTTGAGAGGAATGTCAGCGGCAGAGTCAAGAAAGGGTACGAGGATTTCCTTAAAGACAAGACCGTGTACAGAATATTTCCAGTGATCTACTCGACCGTCAAACCCAACTGGCCTGAAGAGATGAGCGAGGAGGCCAGGAAAAGGGCCATGAGAAAAGAAGTCTACAGGGAGCTTTACAGCGTCTTCAATTTTCACACCGTGGAAGAGCTTAAAAAGGAGGGTGTGAGGTACATCATCCTCACAAGCTACGGGTACGCCAATTTTCTCCTTGATGACGACCCGGAGAAGAACGGTGAAGCAGTCTTCAATTACCTCTTCAGAGAAGACCTCCTGAGTTTTAACAAACAGGCTGACTCATATGACGAGACGAGTCCTTTCGGACTACTCTATTTTCTCAACAAGAGGGCCCGTGATTTTTACTCGCCTCTCCTCAAAGGAAAGACCGCGCGACTCGTGAAAGAGTTCGCCCCGTCCGGCCGGAGACCGGGGCCCTTTATAAAGATATATGAGATCTGAAAATGAAAGCTGAAAAAACATATATCGATCTTCTGTTGATACTCCTGATGGGGCTTGTGCCGTTACTGTGGTTCAGAGACGGATACAACGCCCTTGCCGGGTTTGATTTCGCCGTGTACTTGAACCCTGTAGAGACCCTCAGGAAGAGCTATTACCTCTGGAGCGACATGATGGCCGGCGGATATGACATCTCGCACGAGATATCCTCGGTCCCGTATTATTTCCTCTTTTCCCTGCCGGTCCTCCTCGGAGCCTCTTTATACACAGCCGAGAAGTTTGTCTTCATCGTGCTATTCACGCTCCAGGGCCTCTCTATCTACTACATGCTCGGCGTGCTCTTTGAAAAGACAGAGGCAAGAAGGGCCATAGCCTTTGCCGGCGCGGTCATCTACACGTTCAGCTATCCGGTCATGGCGCACTTCGGGCGCGGGAACATGATGGCTCTTCTTACGTACGGGCTCCTTCCTCTTGTGCTCGGACTGCTTTACCGCGGGTTTACGAGGCCCCTGGAAAAGTGGAAGTACATCATGCTCGTCTCTCTCCTCTCGCTCCCGGT
This sequence comes from Deltaproteobacteria bacterium, assembly GCA_016219075.1. Classification (GTDB taxonomy): domain Bacteria; phylum Desulfobacterota; class GWC2-55-46; order GWC2-55-46; family GWC2-55-46; genus JACRCH01. Next base: position 5,847 of record JACRCJ010000040.1, read on the forward strand.
TTCGGCCACAAAAGGTCACCCTGCGGACTTCGTCGTTCTTACGGGGGTCGTCTTTTATTTTGTCGTCTTCAACATCGCGATCTCGAAAAACAAGGCGCATACCGTCTTTTTTTCAGCAATGACATTTGCCGCAACGCTGTTCGTGAACCTGTGGTGGCTCGTTCCGAATATCGTCTACCTCAGGGACTTCGGTCTCTCGTCAACCGACCTTGTGAAGGAGGGTTTTTACAACCTCGATATCCTCAGCTACTACAGCAGAGGGACCTCCATATTCAATGTGCTGAGGAACGAAAGGCTTGACCTCTGGTTCGACATCCCTCAGGACAGGCTGTTGAACCCTGGGCTTTACCAGAACGGCCTTTTCATCATGATCGGTCTGATGATGCCTGTCGTAGCCTTTATAGCGGTATGCGTGGCGAGACGAAACAAACAGGTGTTCTTCTTCTCTTCACTGAGCCTGATGGCAGTATTTATGGGAAAGGGAAGTCATGAGCCTTTCGGCAGTCACTTTGAATGGATGTACATGCATCTGCCGGGGTTCTTCTTCTTCAGGGCTCCTTACAGGATATTTTCGAGCCTTCTGACCTTCGCTCTGACACCGCTAATAGCATTTACGGTAGGGTCGCTCGTAAACAGCATGCTGAAAAGTCAGGGGCCAGGGCTTCTGTCCGGGTTTAAAAGCGGTCTTGAGTCCGGGCTTACTTTTTACTCCTTTAAAAAGGTTGTGACGGCCCTTTTTCTCTTCTTCTTTTTAGCGGCTTCATTAGCCTACGCATGGCCGATCTTTACAGGAGCGCACCTGAGGGAGAACGGTTCGCCGAGGGTGCCCGGCGTTTTCCACAGCATACCGCCGGAGTACTCTGAGGCGGATAAGTGGCTGAAAGGGCAGAAAGGCGGCTTTAAGCTCTATTATCCCTACGAGGTCTACGACGCAAACACGACATGGGGGTATAACGGACCCGATCCTTCTTTTGAGTTATTGACGGTCCCAAAGGTGGTTTCACGGCCGGGAGGGACTGTCTACGTAAGATACCAGAGGCCTATAGAGGCTTTAAACAAGGTCTTATGGGACTTCAGATACGGAGACCTTAAAAAGATCTTAAGCTTCTATAACGTGCGTTACGCGCTGCTGCACGAAGACTTCAACAGGTGGGTAATGCCTGACTACAACTTCAACATATATGCGGACTCTCTTTTTAAGACAAACTCAATGGAGCTCGCTAAAAAGATCGGGCCGCTCGATTTTTACGAAAACGACAAGTTTCTTCAAAAAGTATATGCCGCTCAAAAGTCCTTTCTTCTGGTCGGAGACGAAGGTTCATTCCCCGCGTTAAGCCTGACAGGTTATCTGGATTCTCCGTTCCTCGTGATGGCCAAAGATGTAGACTCGCAAGGCATAAACAAGACTCTTGAAAGTGCTGACGGGGTAGTCTTTTACAACTCAAACGCGGTAGACCTGGTCTGCGATCTTCTTGAAAGGTCTTACGGGAGACCTGCTCAAGAAAGCCTCAGGTTCACAAGCGCCAGGCGGGGTCTTTACTATATCTTCGTAAAAGATGCGGATGGGCCCCTGAAATTGAAGAGCGCTGACCCGGTCGAGACCGGCAGCGGTCTCGCATGGAGAAGATCCGGAGAGAAGGAGTTGAAAGAGGGTGAGGGGTCGTTAAAGTTTGCAAATGCCGGCCCCCGCCAAAGGGTGCTCATAGTCCCGGAAGCAATATTTAAAGAGGTAAAGTCTCTCGTTGACAGGAGGCTTCAGAGCCCTGAGTTCGATGTGGCATATATCTTTAACAGGGACGCGCAACAGAGGACTGAAGTAACTCTTGAGGGAAAAACCGAGTATCTTTTAAGTCTGAATATCCCTGTCCAGTATTCAAAAAAAAAAGTCAACGCGTGGAAGCAGGGCGTCTTGAAACCTGTGAGCGAAAAAGCCGGGACTTCCACGGGGATAAAGGCCGAGATTCAAAACCCTGGTCCTTTGGAGTATTACGACAATTTCCTAAAAAAGTCTAAAGCCATAGACATCGGAGAGTACCCGAAGCTTGTACTAAATAAAAAATCCTTTTCGGCAAAAGAAGTCATGATCTCGCTGGACCTCGTCCTTGATGGCGGAAGTTATCATGAGAAGATGGCGGCAGTCGAAGCGGCGGTTTCAGAGAGCGGAGAGATCGATCTGAGTGAGATAGCTAAAAAGAGGTATTCGGCCGGCGTGTACAAGCTAAAAAGGATCGAGATAGGGTTTAAGGAAGGCACGGAGATTAAGAAGATTGAGGCCGCCGCTTCCCTCAGTCCTGAGCTTGTCGGGGAATTTGGTCTGATGAAGATGAGTTGTCAGGGCGCGGGCGGAAGCTTTAAGATCGGGAGTAAAATATCAGCGATCACGGCCCCGAAGTGCGGGGAGTGGAGTAACGAGAGTGTTGTCAAGCCGGGCAAATATTTTATTGAAAACACTCCAGCCGGTACACAAGAATACCTTGTTTTACTCAGGAAGAAGGTCTCGGAGGGCCGGCCAAAAAACGCGCCTCTTGTAGAATTTGAGAAGATAAACCCTACGAAGTATCTGGTAAGACCGGGCCACGATGTAGAGAAGGTGGTTTTTAGCGACTCATTCAACAGCGGCTGGTCTTTGCATGTAAACGGTGAGAGATTTTCTCCTTTTAAGGTAAACGGATACGCTAACGGTTTTGTCATACCTCCTGGAGGGAAGGTCATGACCCTGGAGTACGAGCCTCAAAAATTCTTTGATTACTCCAAACTGGCCTCGCTCGGTTCGCTGGCGGCGGTCGTGGCTGCAGGCGGTTTAAACGGAATGAAGAAAGGAAAACGGCCTTGGTCTTTTGAAACTTAATCAGCCGGGGCCTGGCTGCCTGCGGTTTTTGTGAGATTTACCTCCGGATACCTTGCAGCTTGCTGAAAAGAGACTTCATTACATTTAAACAAACGGTGGCTATGGTTAACTCTGAAAAAATATCTTTATCCGTAGTGATGCCCGCTTTCAACGAAGAAGCGAACATCGAAAGGACCGTAAGGGCGTGTCACGCCGCGCTTAAAGCTTCGGAGAGAAACGGGGAGATCGTCGTGACGAACGACGGGAGCCGTGATAGGACGCTTGAGATACTGACCAGGCTGGCAGAAGAGCTCCCAAACCTTCTTGTCGTCAATCACGAGAAAAACCTCGGCTACGGAGCGGCGCTTAATAACGCCATCAGGGCTTCGAGCGGCGAGTACATAGTTACAATCGATTCGGACGGTCAGTTCGACATAGACGAGCTTCCCCGGTTTTTAGAGAGTCCGCCTGACAACGGGACGGCAGTCGTCGCGGGCTTCAGGAAGAAGAAAGCGGACACGCTCTTCAGGGTGATGGCTAACAGGGGGCTCAACAGCCTTATAACGATACTCTTCGGGGTCAGGTTCAAGGACATCAACTGCGCGTTCAGGCTATACAGGGGGGATGTGTTGAGAAAGATCGGGATCGAGTCCCGCGGGTATCAGGCGCCGTCAGAGATAATGATAAAACTCATGAACATGGGGTGCGGTTTCAAGGAGGTGGGGGTGTCGCACCTTGCCAGGGAGGGGGGGCAGTCGGCACTGAGGCCGCTTAAGACGATCACACAGATGACGGCGTTTCTTATCTATCTGAAGTTGAAGGTATTTCTTTTTAAAAGAGGGATGCTCAATTCTCTTTGAGAGGTGACGATGGCTGAAAAAGCGATTACAGGAGTGATACTGTCGGCGGGTCTGGGCTCCCGTATAAAGCCCCTGAGCTTCGACACCCCGAAACCGCTGCTGCCGATCTGCAACAAGCCTATCATGCAGTACCAGATCGAGGCGATGGCCTCGATCGGGATAAAAGAAGTAGTCATCGTCGTAGGGTACCTGAAGGAAAAGATAATGGATTACTTCGGTGACGGGTCCCGGCTCAATGTGAAGCTTCGCTACATTGAACAGGAGAAGGCCCTGGGGATAGCGCATGCCGTGGGGCAGCTTGAAGGCCATATCGAGGGGCCGTTCCTGCTCTTCCTCGGCGACATATTCACGATACACAGGGATTTAAGCGAGATAGTGGAGACATTCTACCGGAAAAAATCCGCGATAGTGCTTGTCGTGAAAAGAGAGAGGAACCCGGAGTTCATAAAAAGGAACTTCGCGATACAGATGGCGAGAAACGGGGTCGTCAAAAGGGTCATCGAAAAGCCGAGATACGCCATCAACGACCTAAAGGGGTGCGGCATTTATCTCTTCGACATGCCGATCTTCGACGCCATAAGAAGGACTCCGCGGACGGCTCTGAGAGACGAGTACGAGATAACCAACTCCATCCAGATACTCATAGAGGACGGATACAAGGTGCACATATCGGATGTGGTCGAGTGGGATATGAACGTTACCGTACCTGAGGACCTGCTTGAGTGCAACATGAGGCTGCTCAAGAGGATGGTGGCGGCCCATGTCATAGGTGAGAATGTAAGCCTGCCGGCCGGCACCGAGATAATAAATTCAGTCATCGGCAATAATGTAAGGGTCTCAAGCCCTATAAAGATAAGCGACTCGGTGATCCTCTCCGGGGTAAATATCGAAGGCGATGACGACATAAAGAGGAGCCTGATCTCTACGCGCTCCGTTATAGACCGGGGTGAAAATGCCGCGAGCTGAGTATAAAAAGGCGCTGGTAACTGGCGGGGCCGGCTTTATCGGCTCGCATATAGTTCAAAGACTGGTCGACCTTGGAATAGAGGTCTCGGTCATAGACGACCTTTCGATGGGAAGGATTGAGAATCTGGATAAAGGCGTCAGGTTCTTTCACGGGAACATACTTGACTCCGGCCTCCTTAAAAGGTCATTGCACGGCGTAGAAGTGGTATTCCATAACGCCGCCAGGGTAAGCATCCGTAACTCTTTCGACGCGATATACGCCGATGCCGAGACTAATGTAATGGGCACGGTCAATCTGTTGAAGGAATCCGGTCTGGCCGGGATAAAAAAATTCATCTACGCCTCCTCGATGGCCGTCTACAGCGAAGGCAAAACTGCCGTCCTCGGCGAAGAGCACCCGAAGAGGCCTGCTTCACCGTACGGCGTGAGCAAGCTCGCCGGAGAGATGTACACGGAGAGAATGGCGGCGCATTACGGATTTCAAAACATCGTTTTGAGGTACTTCAATACATTCGGGCCGAAACAGACACTGACCCCTTATGTCGGCGTGATAACCATCTTCATAAATAACCTGCTGGCTGGAAAGGCCCCGGTCATTTACGGCGACGGTTCCCAGGTAAGAGACTTTATCTTCGTGGAGGACATAGCACAAGCGAATATTATCGCCATGCAAAGCCTTACGAATAACTGCGCGGTAAATGTCGGGACCGGGAAAGGAACGAGCGTGGCCGAGATAGCGCGGATGCTGATAGAGAAAATAAACCCCGGGATAGAGCCCGAATACGCCAGAGCGCCGGAAGGGGAACCGAAAGATTCCATTGCGCTTGTCAGCACGGCAAAAGACCTGCTGGGTTTTGAGGCGAAGTTCGCTTTAAAGGATAAGATAGACACCGTTATAGAGTGGAACAGGATTTCGGCGGAAAAGCGCGTCAACTGAGCAGAGCTCACCATGAAAGAAAAGATCCGCCGAAGTCAAGTACGCCCGGCGCAGTCTGCGGCACTTTGTTGATTTAGAGAAACATTCAGTGGCTTTGAACCATAAGCTTTTCGGAGGTTTTTTTGAGGATACTCCTTGTGGCGCCTGTTAAAGACACATCAACTGGCCTGGCTCAGTTTCCGCCGATAGGGCTCGGTTATGTAGCTTCCGCGCTGCGGAGCAAAGGTTACGAAGATGTAGGGATACTCGACTGCGTACTCGAAGGCCTGGATATCAACGGGTTTGAGGAGCATCTAAAAAAGTTCAAGCCTGATGTAGTTGGGATAAATTCGTGGTCCTTGTCGGTACTCGATGTCGACAGGAGCCTCAAGGCCGTAAAAAGGATCTTCCCTTCGGCAGTGACAGTCATCGGAGGTCCGCACCCATCGGCCCTCGGCGAAAGATCGATGAGGTACTTCAATGAGGCTGACTATGGATTCAAGGGAGAGGCCGAGACCGGCGTCGTGCTTTTAATGGACCTTCTTTCAGGCAAGGGCGGCCGGAGAGAAAAAATTCCGGGTCTCATGTGGAGGGAAGGCGGCAAGATACATGTTAACGCTCAGAACTTCGAGAAAGAACTCGATAGTATTGCGTTCCCCAGCTGGGACCTTATAAAGCCCGAGAGGTACGCGGCCTCAGGCACGCTGATCCAGAAAAAGACAGCCTGCATAATAACGACACGAGGCTGTCCGTTCCCCTGCACTTTCTGCTCCGCCAACATAACAGCGGGCAGGGTACTCAGGCGACGGTCCGTGGAGAATGTCCTTGAGGAGATGCGTCTGTTGATCAGACGGTACGGTATCAGAAGGTTTGTCGTCTTCGACGAGAACATCACATTGAGGCACTCGCATATAAAAGACCTCTGTAACAGGGTGATAGAAGAGCGTCTGGATGTAAGCTTCGAGCTCCCGAACGGCATAAGGCTTGATACGCTGAACATGGAGATACTTAGGCTCATGAGGAGGGCCGGGTTTTCAGAGAGGGTCGCCGTGGGCATAGAGTCCGGGTCGGAGCGGATCCTTAAGTTTATGAAAAAAGGTCTTACAAAGGACGAGATCAGGGAGAAGGTCGATCTTTTGAACAGGGCCGGGTTCAGGCCCATCGGATATTTCATAGTCGGCTTCCCTACGGAGACAAGGGGAGAGATAGAGGAGACCGTAAGGTTCGCAATCGAGCTTAAGCTCTACAGGGCGGGGTTCATGCCGTTTCATCCGCTCCCGGGGACAGAGAGCTACGATTTTCTTGTTCAACGCGGCGAGATACCCGAGGAGTTCGACTGGTCGTCCCTGTCGACAGACAGCGTCGCTTACGCGCCCGAGGGAATAAGCAGGGAAGAGCTTGAAATCATCAGGAAACGGGCGATACTCAGGTTTAACCTGAGGCCCCGCGTTATCTGGGACTACGCTCGCGACTACAACTCGTTCAAGTTCGCGGTTAAAAAACTTACGAACATATTTTTAAGGAAAAGGCCCTCAGTGAGCAACGCGCCTGAAGCCGCCGTACGGGCCTGAGATGAGGGAGGCGAAGATGGAGCCGCTGGTCAGCGTAGTGGTCGTAAATTATAACGGTAAGCACTATCTGAAGGACTGTTTCGACTCCCTCAAGTCGGGTGTTCATAAGAACCTGGAAATAATATTTGTCGATAACGGCTCCAGGGACTCAAGCCTCGAGTTCGTCCGTGCGGAGTATCCGGAGATAAAGACAGTGGATAACGGGGAGAACCTCGGGCTCGCCATAGCGAGCAACCGGGGGGCGGCCCTTGCGTCAGGCAAATACATCTTCTTTTATAATAACGACACCATAGCGGACAAAAAAATGATCTCGGAGCTGGTAAGGGTCTCCGAAGAAGACCCTCAGGTCGGGATATGCGGCTGCACAACGCTTACTTACGACGGCAAGGAGGTCATAAACAGCGGCGTGGCCTGCGACATATACGGATACCCTTACGGAGAAGGACTCCCCCTCTATGTGGACGCGGCTATTTTCATCCGAAGCTCTGTGTTCAGGGAGATCGGCGGTTTCGACCCTGAGATGTTCCTGTACGGCGAGGACAGGGATATCTGCTGGCGGACCCTGTTGTACGGATACGATGTCGTGGTGGTGCCCACCGCCTTTTTCATGCATGACAGTTTTTGCTCGATGAAAAACGGCGCGTATGTGACCAATATCTGGAAGAGGCACGTAGGAGAGAGGAACCTTATCAGGTCGCTTCTTAAAAATTACAGTTTCGGCAACCTTCTGAAGATATTCCCGAGATATGTGCTCATAAGCCTGGCGGAGGTGACGGCCTTTACCCTTCTCGGACGGTTTAAAGTGGTCTGGTCAGCTTACATAATGGCCTACTGGTGGAACATCCTGAGGCTTAGAGAGACGCTGAGGCTCAGAAAGAAGATACAGTATGAAAGGAAAAGCGATGACTCGGTGGTGCTTAAACGCATGGGCAGAAAAAGCGGTAAGTTTCAACTCTTCAAAAAGATAGGTATCCCGAAATTCGCGTCAAAATAGTCTGAAACGGAGATCCCGATGTCGATAAAGATAGGTCTCATAAACCCGAAGATGGAGGGGCCGTACCCGCCCCTCGGGCTCGGCTACATCACATCGTACCTGAGAAGATACGGCTCGCACTCCTATGAGATCAGGATAATAGACGGCAACACCTGCGCCGATGTCAAAAAAGAGGTCGAAAAATTCAACCCCGACATGGTCGGGTTCACCGGTCATTCCCCGCAGATAACGGAGGCGGTAAAGCTTTCGAACGAGATAAGGGGCTGGAGAAAAGACATATTCCAGATGGTAGGAGGCGTACATGTCTCGGCTGACCCGATAAACACGCTCAAGAGAGGCTCGTTCGACCTCGCGGTGTTAGGCGAAGGTGAAGCTACTTTCGTTGAGGCGGTCGACACCTTCATAGGCGGTGAAAGAGGCGCGATCAAAAATATCAAGGGGACCGCCTATCTTGAAGGCGGGAAGACCATAATCAACGAGAGGAGGCCGCAGATAGATGACCTTGACACGATCCCGTTTCCTGCCAGAGACCTCTTCGACATGGACTACTACCTCGGCTTAAGTTTCGGCGTAAGAGGGCTCGTAAGGTCCGGGGTCACAAGCATCACAAGCTCAAGGGGGTGCCCGTACTCATGTTCTTTTTGCGGCGTCAATATCGTCTTCAAAAAGGTAAGGCAGTTCTCTCGCGAGTACTGCATGGCTGAGATAGTCGAGCTTGCGGCGAAGTACAACGCAAGGTCGCTGTACTTCGCCGACGATACGTTCATAACCAACAAGAAAAGCGTCTTTACCTTCTGCGAGAACCTGATACGCTCGGGCATCTCGAAAAAAATAAGCTGGACCGCGCAGGCCCGGGCCAACCTCATAAACTGGCAGGACCTCGACATGCTCAGGCTCATGAAATCAGCCGGCTGCATCCAGCTCGAGTACGGCTTTGAAAGCGGCTCGGACCATGTCCTCGGGCTCCTGAAGCAGAACAAGGTCACCGTTGAGGATAACCAGAGAGCGATAGATGTCACTCACAAGTCAGGACTAAGGACCCTCGGTACCTTTATCGTCGGAACCCCCGGCGAGGGGGTCGAAGACCTGGAGATGACAAAGGCGTTCATAAGGAAAAATTTGAAGAAGCTCGACTACTTCCAGACCTTCATATGCACGCCATTTCCGGGCTCCCCGCTCTACGAGACATGCCGTGAAAAGGGGATAGTCGAGGCGGACTACTTCGACGAGGCGGAAAAGAGGGAGAGGAACCCGGGCATAGCCGTATATACCGACACGATCGAACACGACATCGTTGTAGAGGCGCTTAAGTACCTCGACTACCTGGGCCTCAAAAAGGTAAGGCTTAAAGACAAGGTCATCTGGGTCCTCTACCATCTGGTAAAGGGCAACCGCGACGTTTCCCACCGCGACAAGCTCTATATCTTCAAGAGGCTTCACTTCTATTTTTCATCTCTGTTCAGGCCTGCAGCTTGAGTTTTAAGGATTAAAGGCCTGGCCGCAACCCGGAGACTAAAACCACATGGGTTTAATTTTCTGCAGCGTTTGAGTTGCTGAAGATTGCTTCGAGCAGTTTTGTATTAATGTAGCGATGGATACCTCGGAGTTTGCTGCGATGAGGTATCATCGCGCGGGTTCAAACGCCGGTAAGGGTTTCATTTGGCCTTTAAAACCGGGACTTTTTAAAGACGAAGGAGGAGTGTATGCAGAAAAGGGTGGTTATCCTCGGCGCGGGCCCGGCCGGGCTCAGCGCAGGCTGGAAACTCGCGGACAGAGGGCACCAGGTTGACCTTATCGAGCTCGACTCGAGGGTCGGAGGGCTTTGCAAGAGCTACTACTACAAGGACTATACATTCGATCTGGGCGGTCACAGGTTTATAAGCAAGGACGAGGAGCTTATAAAGGACATAACCGATCTGATGGGTGACGAGCTCTTCGAGTCACCGAGAAAAAGCGTGGTGAGGCTCAAAGGCAGGTACTTCTATTACCCGCTGGCAGGTAAAGACCTCCTCTCCAAGATGAACCCGCTGACCTCGGCCAGGTGTTTCATGGACTATCTCTATGTGACCACCAAAAACAAGGTCAAAAAGTCAAAGGAGATATCTCTTGAAGACTGGGTCGTCAACCGGTTCGGACGCGGGCTGTACAACATATACTTCGGGCCGTACTCCGAGAAGCTCTGGGGCGTTCCTCCGTCGCAGATCTCGAAGGACTGGGCGGCTCAGAGGATATCTCTTCTGAACCTGTGGGATGTCTTCCTGAGGCTCCTCGGCAAAAAGAGCAACGCGCCCAAGACCTATGCCACGAAGTTCTTCTACCCGGTCAGGGGAGGCATCGGGAGGATGTGCGACAAGATGGCCGAGCGGATCACCGGCAAGGGCGGAAGGGTGACCCTAAACGCCGCGGTAACCGGGGTAAAACTAAACGGCAAGGGCATAAAGGAGGTCGTCTACAGGCAGAACGGTGAAGAAAAGACCATCTCAGGGGACGTATTCATCTCAACGATACCGCTGCCGGAGTTTATTAAATCCCTGGACCCGGTGGTGGACCGGAAATACGTCGAAGTAGCGGACTCGATGAAGTTCAGGAGCCTCAGGTTCTTAAACATACTTATCGATTCCGAGAGGATAAGCGACAACACCTGGATATACATACCGGAAGGGAAGTTCAAGGTGATGAGGATACAGGAGCCGAAGAACTGGAGTCCTAACAACGCCCCTCCCGACAAGACCTCGCTGATACTCGAACTGGCGTGTAACGTCGGTGACGAGACATGGACCGCCGACGAGGAGACACTTACGAAAAAATGCTGCGTTGAGCTTAAAAAGCTCGGGCTCCTGAACGGTGAGAAGATCAGCCACAGGTTCACCACAAAAATAGCTCACGCGTACCCGATATACACGCTCGATTATCACAAGAAGGTCGATAAGATATTCGAGGTCCTTGACCCGATAGAAAACCTGCTGCCCATCGGGCGTCAGGGACTCTACAGGTACAACAACATGGACCACAGCATCAAGATGGGTTTTCTCGCGGCCTCGCACATCAGTGACGGGCTTCCCAAGAGCGAGATATTCAAGATAGCAAAAGAGGAGGAGGCCTTTGAGGAGGAGAAATAGCAACGGGGGCCGGCCATTCGCAGCGGCGGCACGTAAAGTCATAAGTAAAGGCGAGGGTGGAGCTAATCCGGGCTAAGGAGCGGGGGCCGTAATGTTCCATCTCCGTTTGAAGCCCGGAGGGGAGCGGGCCTCTCATGAAGCAACAGTGGTTTCAGATGAAAAACTTTCGTACCAGGGGTTCAGTCTCTCCGGGTTTAAAGCACCGGTGTTTTAAAAGTGTTAAAAATAAATAGAACAAGAACGGAGGAAGATCAATGAGGATAAGCATAATAAGTCCGAACTTCTCAAGCGATGTTTCGGTAGTGGATATCGGGATGACTTATCTGGCCACTTACATAAACGAGAGGACCGGGCACAAGGCCAACATCATAGACTTTACATATCACAGGGGGGACTGGCAGAAGCACCTTAAAAGGAATATCGAAAGGTTCAAGCCCGATATCATCGGCATATCCACCGTCTCGATGTTCATGCAGTACACGAAGAGGCTCGCAAAGGAGATAAAGGAGAAGTACAAGCTGCCTGTGATACTCGGCGGCTACCACCCCACACTCTGCCCGGAAGACGCCATAGCGCCCGCGGAGGTCGACGCGATATGCATCGGCGACGGGGAGTTCGCCCTTACCGAGTACCTCGATGCGATGAAAAACGGGACGACCAGGAAAGGCATAAAGGGCATCTGGTACAAGGAGGACGGGAAGATATGCAAGAACACTCTACGCGAGCTTATTCAGGACGTTGACAGCCTTCCGATACCAAACTACGACCTCTGGGAAGACCTCGACAAGTTCATATTCTACAACGGGGTCATCTACTTCATCGGCACCAGGGGATGTCCGTTCCCCTGCACCTACTGCTCGGAGTTCCCGATGAGGGACGCGGTGCCCGGAAAGCACTTCAGAGTGAGGGACCCAAGGGCGTATGCCAGGGAGATGAAGACGCAGTACGAGAAGTACAAGGACAGGGGCATGAAGGTGGCGCACACCTTCGATCCTGTATTCTCCATAAACAGGGACTGGGTCAGGGACTTCACCGACGAGTACATAAAGATAGGGATGTCAGAGGTCCTTCCTTTCTCATGCTTCACAAGGGCGGACACGATAGACGAGGAGAGGATAGAGATGCTCGCCAGGGCCAACCTGAAGGTCGCAAGGATCGGCATCGAGGCCGGCAACGAGCGGATACGCAAGGAGGTGTACGAAAAAAACATCCCTACCGAACAGTACAGGAAGGTCTTCAAGCTCCTGCATGACAAGGGGGTGGCGGTCACCGGGTACAACATCCTCGGCGGCCCGGGGGAGACGATAGAGACGATGCAGGAGACTTTCGAGCTCGTTAAGGAGCTGAAGGTGGACCGCCCGATATTCTTCACCTACCGTCCCCTTCCGAAGACAAAGGGCGCTGCTCAGGTCGTCGAGCTCGGCGGGAAGATCGACAGTAACACGTGGGACAAGATCGACAGCCTCCATCAGCTTTCCAATGTCTACACGAAGTCTCTTACTCCGAAACAGATAGTGCGTTTCAGGCGGAAATGCCTCATGTACTTCGTGACCAAGAGGGCCGTGAAGCTCATCAAGGAACAGAAGGCGATGTTTTTCGTCAACTTCCTCAAGTACCTGGCCAAGGGCATAAGCGACGGGATACACCCGCAGTATGTGGTCGGGTACTTCTTCGTAAGCGGCGGGAAAAACGTTATCTCGTAGCTTTGCACAGGGGATGGGGGTCAATAGAAGTTTAAATGCAAAAAAACGGCGGGTCTCTCATGTCAAACCTGAAAGAAAAGATAAAGCTCCTGAAGGCAACCATAAAAAAGGACAAGCCCCTGTACGTGCAGTTCGCGGTCAGCAAGAACTGCGACCTTAAATGCCGCATGTGCCAGGCCGTTGAATCGAGGAAGCACGAAAGGGAGCTGACCGTCACAGAGATCAAAAAGCTGGCGCGGATCCTCGCGGAGCTTGAGATCGGGGTCCTTGTCCTGACCGGAGGCGAGCCGCTCTTGAGAAAAGACCTGCCGGAGATAGTAGAGGCCTTCACCCGGCAGGGCATAAGCGTGAGGCTCCAGACCAACGCCACTCTGGCTACGGACAGGAGGGTTGAATCCCTTGTGAGCGCCGGGCTCAAGGAGGTGACAATCTCGCTTGACACGCTTGACCCGGTCAAGCAGGACAACATCAACGGCAGCGTTGGCTCATGGATGAGGATAATAAGAGGGCTTTCTGTTTTTTCAAGGCACCTCCCGCTCAAGGGTAACATGTCGGGGATAAATATAGTCGTCTCAAAGCTGAACCTTCATGAGATACCGGAACTGATAAGGTTCACTACCGAAATAGGTTTCTACGCCTCGCTTATCCCGGTGCATGTATCGGCGAACGGGGACGGCAAAAGGGAGAAGGCCGGTGAATTTATCGTCAGGGCCGACTCGCCCGACTTCGCTTTCACCGAAGAGGACCACTCTCTGCTTGATTCAGTCTATTCAAGGGTGTTGCAGATGAAAAAAAGCGGGTTTCTCGTCTACAACTCAAACAGGTTCCTGAAGGAGAGCCCGGATTTCCTCAAGCACAAAAAGATACACTGGAAGTGCGACAGCCCGACGCTGTATTTTTCCATCAGCCCCGAAGGGAGGTTCCTGCCGTGCGTTGACATAAAGACCGATAAATCGATGCTCGGCAGCGATTTCATAGAGACATACAGGTCGTCTGACTTCGTAAGCGAGATTAAGGAGATAGTCAATAAGTGCCCCGGCTGCATGTACGCCTGCTGGCCGGAGATAACATATCTCTGCAGGGACCCTCTGGTCTTCACGGAGCGGATGATACAGGGGGTGAAGGTCGGCAGGTACTCAAGGAGGCTACTGACGATGGAAGAGATGGTTAAAAAGGCCGAGGAGATCAGAAACGGTGGGTGGTAAGCTAAGGGGTATTTTCAACCCCGGAGGCAGGACTTTCCCGATCATCGTCCTTGCGGCGGTGTTGCTGCTCCTCACCGGGCGCTACCTTCTGTACGGCGTGCCTCATGAGTTCCTGACAGGCGAGTACAAGGCGACCTTCGAGGGTGATTACGACTTCACTCTCGAGCTCTATAACTCGTTCAGAGTCTGGCGGTCATTGCCGCTCTGGAGCGAGACCTACTCGGGCCCGATTGCCGTCTTCGCCTCCAACCTGCATGTATTCGAAGAGGCACTGCTCTATCCGCTTACGCATGACCTTGCCGTCTCAATAAAGATCCTGCAGGCAATACAGTTTTTTGTCGCCGGAGTTGGGATGTATCTTCTCTCTGACCATCTCTTCAAGGACCGCGTTGCGGCGGCCTTCTCGGCGGTCCTTTACATGTTCACCCCGTTCTACATAGGGCACCTGTTGAGCTACCTCCACTACACAGGCGTGTACCTGCTGGCCCCGCTCGTGTACCTCTTTATCTTGAAGACATTCGAGGAGCGAAGCTATTATTACGCCGCGGCGCTGTCGCTGGTGACGGCCTACTCTCTTCTTTCACACCCGCAGAATGTTTTTATCGGCGGGCTCTTTTATTCGCTCTTCTTTATCATGGTATTCTTGCACGGTCTCTATGAGAGCGTCACTGACGGGGAGATGCGCCCGTATCTAAAAAGGATATCCACAGTTACGGCGTTCATAATAATATGCGTCTTCCTTCTGGCGGCTTTTATAACCCTGCCGACCCTGGTCGATAATTACCCGTACCTGAGGACCTCGTGGGTCAAGGGCGCGGGCGAGATGGTAAAGGTCGATTCAGGCCACATAAGCACCCACTCGCAAACGCTCCTCGGGTCGATCACTCTGCAGCACTGGCCCTGGTTTCAGACGCCGCTTAAAGGCGGCGAGTATCCGCCGTGGGGATATACGGCCGTTTACATGCTGCCGTTCGCCTTCGCCGCAGCCTCACTGCTGATAAACGTGACATGGATAACCGTAGTATTTCTCGTGCTGACTGTGCTTTCTGTCCAGACCGCGCTCGGCATACACGGGAGACCCGACCTTTTTTCTCTCGCCTCGAAGTACATCCCTTTTTTCGGGATGTCGAGGACCCCGTACGCCTATATCAACAGCGCCATACTCGTCTTCTGCCTCTTCGCGTCCGTTACATTCGGCTGGTTCTCCGGAAAGCTGACCGGAGACAAGACCCGTGCCACATGGGCCGGATGGGCGCTCTTCGCGCTCCTCGTCGTTCCGTATCTCATGGCTGCGAGGTACTACGGGAACGACTACAACTGGACCCTTATATCGTCCAAGGAGCCCAGGTACTTGTCTTCGGTCTGGGGCTGGCTGGAGAAGAACAACAAGGAGCGGGCCAGGGTGATAGAGACCTGCGGCATACCGACGGCGATGCTCCTCACCAGCAGGATGCTTCCCAACGAAGTCGACCTTTTGGAGAGGTACCATAAAAAAGATTACCTCGGCGCTTACCTCTCGCTTTTGGGCTTCAAATACATCATAACCCCGTCAATGCATTCGCAGCGCGACAAGACCTTCGATGTAAAGGGATACATGGTCCCCTCGGTATTTGACAGGACGGAGAGCATGGAGGAGTACTACTCGGCTCTTACTACCGAGTACTACTATATCTACGAGAGGCTCAAGGCGGACCCCGGCTTTAAGGCGCATACGGCGGGGACAAAGGATGTGGCGATATTCGAAAACGGGAGCGCTTTCAAGGACTACGAGCTTTATCCCGCAAGGGCGATCATGGTGCTGGGCGGGACCGAGGCATATGACATTCTCAATATCGAAAGGTTTAAAAGAGGGCTCAGACCGGCCCCTGTCTTTATCGCAGAGAGCGATAACCTCAATAAGCTCGGCGAGCTTAAAAAAGCCTCCGCCGA
The DNA here is from genome assembly GCA_016219075.1 of Deltaproteobacteria bacterium. Taxonomy (GTDB): domain Bacteria; phylum Desulfobacterota; class GWC2-55-46; order GWC2-55-46; family GWC2-55-46; genus JACRCH01. The sequence goes on from JACRCJ010000040.1 coordinate 21,937, forward strand.
CCTTGTGCTGCACAACACGGACGCGTTGGACTTGCTGATGCTTCTCAGAGGCGGGAAGATGACCAGATTCAGGCCGGCTCCCGAGAAGCCGCGGGACTGGGACCTGTCGATCTTCTCGTTCGGCATTCAGCAGCCCTTCCCGCAGCAGGACCACTCGATCGGCAATTCTCTCTTCGGTGAGATGACCTTCTCGGACTACGCCATTACGACAAAGGTCAAGGGGAGCGTGCTCAGGAACTACTTCGATATCAAAAGCCGCGGACGCTACAGGGTGATGCTCCGCGCCTATTGCTCGGAGGATTCGGGTGATCTCTCGGCCGCTATTGACAGTATGGCTGAAAAGACGGTGAAGACTGACGGCGCGAGGGGATACAACTGGATTACGCTCTGGGAGGGCGAGCTTGAGCCGGGCGGACACTCCGTCGAGATAAGGACTCAGGACTCCAAGCCCGTATATCTCGACACGGTGGCTATCGGGGAGCCGGCGATGATCGACATGGGAGCTGCCTCTGTCTTTGATTCGTTCGACCAGAGCGTGACCTACGTAGAGAACTTCAGGAGGTTTAAGGTGTCGGATGAAAAGGCCTTGACCGTAGTCAATGTCGGCAGCACCGGCCGTTACCGCCCCTCCGTTAGGCTCGCGCGTTTCGCCGGGTTGAGAAACGGCCCGCCGGTCCGGGTCCTTATCGATAATAGACAGGCCGGAGAGATAAGAGTGAAAGACCTTAAAGACAGGGGGGTCGAGTTCAGACTCCCGGAGGTGGTCCTTTCCCCCGGGCCGCACACGATAAGTATCGAAAACCTGCAAACCGGCGTCTGGTTCGACTACTTCTCCTTATTCGCAGAGGGTACGCGGGCCGAAGAAAAGGCTCCTTCGTTCGAGTATAAAAAAACCGGGCCGTCGTCATATTCGTTTGAGGTCGATTCAACGGCGCCTCTTTTCGTGGTCTTCAACGAGACGAATTACCCGGGATGGAGGATGGAGATAGACTCGAAGGGTCATAAGCCCTATATAACGAATATGTTCATGAACGGCTTCATCGTCCCCGGAGGCGGAAAAAAGACACATGCCAATATTGTTTATTCGAACACGGCGCAGAGAACAGGGGTCTGGGCTTCTATTGTGACTTTTTTCGTACTTATCGGTTTTTTGTTCATAGGAAGAAAAGGGAAGGGCAGGGGCTAAGACGATGGCCATGGAAAAAAGAGAGTACCCCTTGAGGAGAGACTACCTGCTTTTGGCCATACTCGCGGCCCCTGCTCTCCTTCTTTTATTCACGATAGGCAGGTACTACGGATACTACTACGACAACAAGTTCTTCAACCTCCTGACCCTTGAGATATGGGAGCACTTCAGGCTATACCTTTATCTCGGGTCGCACTATCATGTACCCTCCTCGATATTTTCTTATCTCGCGTATCCTTTCTTTCTGCTCCTGGGGCCCGGAGATTTCCCGCTGGAGCTTCTGGCGGCCGTCTTCCATATCGCAACCGTATACTTCTCATTCAGGCTCGGCGAGAGGTTCCACGGCAGAGCGCTCGGACTTCTTTTTGCCCTCTTCGCGGGTCTTGGACCGATCCACCTCATACAGGTCTATACGCTGCCGGACCTGTCGTTCGCGATTTTTTTAAACATCTCGGCGGTCTACTATTTTCTCACCGGGTTCAAGGACCTCTCCAGGCAAAAACTCGTTCTCGGGGCTGTCCTTTATTCGCTCGGCTGTTTTCAGGCCGTTTACTCGCTCCTTCTGTTCCCGTTCTTTATCTTCTACTCTTTTGCGCATCTCATAGGACCCTCTGAAGGCTTTTGCCGCATGGAAAACCGGGCGCGCATGTACAGAAGACGGGTCGTGGCGGCCCTTTTTTTTATCGCGGCTGTTCCGGCGTACACCTACATCTATCTCCTCTTCAAGTTTACATTCATGCAGAACGCCAAGTCGGCGGTCCTGATGCTCCTTCTCCCTGCCGCAATTCTTTTAACGGCAAGAATAAGACGGCCGTTTACGAGGGTCCGCTCAGAGTTCCCGTTCCTCTTCGTTTTAGTGACGCTTGCGCTCCTTTCTTACTTCGACCTCATCGTTCAGATCGATTACTTCTTCTTCGACCACTCGTTCGGTTACTTCCTCGACGCTACAAGGGCTGGCGGGTACGGCGGACGCCCTCCGGTAAGATACATGGGGACGGAGCTCTTTATCTACGGCGTGCCGATATACATGTCGGTGCTTACATCCGTCTACGAGTTCGCCGGGAGCAGCTTCGCGAAGTCGTCTTTCAACCTCGATGCGCTTAAACACCTGTACTCGAGCTATTTCGTTGTCTCGTACCCCGCTACCGTAAGGCTCTTTTTCTTTATCGGTCTCATAAGCGTTGCCGCTGGTTCTGTAAAAAGGTTCATCGCCGATAAAAAATTCCCGCTCTTCTACATCTACCCTCTTGTGTGGCTCGCCGCTGCAAGCGCCCCCCTTATAGACCTCGGCCCTGATTACTACAACATAAGGAGGGTATACATACTCCCTCTGCCGTATATATTCACCGCCTTCGGCGTCCTTGGAGTCGCCGCCGCCGCGGCGTCCGTTGCCGAATGGGCCGGTCTCTGCTCAAATAAACAGCGCGTTGCGGTCTTTTTCTCCGTAGCCCTCGCGGTCTTCATAAGCGCCGATCAGATTTGGTTTTCCGTCAGGAACATCTTTCAGAAGTACACGCACGACAAGGAAGAATCGATGTTCTTCAAGCTCTTCTACGGCCACTACTACGGCAGGTCATACAAGGAGGTAGGGGACTTTTTGTTAAAGGATATGCCGCCGCAGAAGGACGGAATTATAAACTCTGTGCTTATATACTCCATACCGGAGGACACCCCTTACGGAAGGGCGATGCCTCTTTTTAATACCGTTAACTGGTATACCAACAACAGGGTCAGGACGATTTGCGACTTCAAGGACAAGAGCATCGAACTCTACGGCACCCCTCAAGGGCTTATCAATTACCTTGATAGTTTCTTCAAACCGGACCCTGATGTAGCGGCCGTCTATGTGGCCGATTATGTGGACGAAGAGAACAAGAACTTCTCGGTCTTCTCAAGGCTCTACCCCCGCTTGAAGCCTTACGCTGTCGTGGACGACGACGGGGTGAAAAGGTTTGACGTCAAACTCTTCAAATTCGAGAGGGAGAGCTGGAAAGAGAAGCTAAGGGAGGCCGGGTACGGCCTGGAAGCTGTAGCCGTAGCTCCGTAGCCTGTCCATGACTCCACCCCCGGCGGCAAAGTCTGTAGCCAGCCCATTCATCTATTTGCGTCCTCTCCATAGTGATTAAAAAAAAGTCCGCATCAGAATACCCTCTCTCGCGCTCCTCCCAGAAACGCTGAGTACCGTATACTTGAAGCGTCCCTGAGTCTCGCTTTTTTTCCTTCCACGGTCTATCTCTTGTTTGACTTTCTGGAGACAACCATGTGAAAATTATCTCCCGGTTAAAGGATTTTGAATGAGAGGGCGCACGGCTTAAGATCCCCTTCGGAAGTTATGATGGGGCAAGCGGGCTCTTCGGCCTGCCCGCGAATCGAGGCCCTTTTTTCAAGCCGTCTCCTGAACTGAAAAAGGAAGGGTGAGTATGATAAAGATGAAATCCGTATACGACCCAAGGTCCTCCGGCGACGGGGTGCGGGTGCTTGTCTCAAGGTATTGGCCGAGGGGGGTTAAAAAAGAGGCCGTGGACCGCTGGTTTAAAGACCTCGGGCCTTCCCCGGCGCTTATAAAGTCCTGGAAAGCGGGAGAGATAACATGGAGCGAGTTCAAGAAGAGATATAAGAAAGAGCACGGGTCGGAAGACTGGAGGCGGGCCTTTGAGGAGCTCAAGGGCCTTTTAAGCGGCTTGAAAGGGGGTGACGCGACACTTCTTTGCACATGCAGGGAAGGGGAGCGCTGCCACAGGCAGATACTTAACGATATGCTCGGGTGAGGAAGTACATTTTAACGGGACAAGGCATTAGTAGGGCCTCACAGGACCTCGGATAATCTGTATTCCTTGCCGCCGGAAAGGGAGTGTTCCAGCCCCGTATCCCCGATCGAGTATTTGATATCCATACCGAAGTTCAGTTTTGTGGTCTCAGCCGTCTCCTTTGAGACTTCCTTGTAGTCGGCGGCCTTTTCGACCTCATAGCTCAATATCTTCTTTACCGGGATCACCGTGTCCGACTCTTTCATGGGCATTACCTCATAGGAGCCGTACCTATCAGCCGTACCGAAGGTGGAGACCTTGTCGTTATACCTGACCGTTACCGAGCGTATCTTCAAGACGCTTTTAGTCTTGTTCTCGAAGGCCACCCTGTTTTTTGTAAAGGTGACCTTCAGGTCGCCGTTCTCAGCGGTATAGAGCGGGAAGACGCCGTCGAAGTCTTTTGAGAGGACGATGATCTTCGCTGTGAACTCTGCCGCAGGGTCCGGGTTTGATGGTATTGTCTCCGGGCACTCGTAGCTCAGGTGGTAAGGCTTCATGAAGACGGGACCGCAGCTGACATCGTATGTGGATGTCGCTTCCCTGAACTTCTTCTCGAAGTTGTCGGTATTATTCTTGAAGGCGGCCTTGAGGTCTTCTTCGTACTCCGTCATCTTGTTATCGAAGTCCTTCGGGGCGGCTGCGAAGTCAGGGAGCTGGTACGGCTTAGGCTTGAGGTCGCCGACCTTTTTCCTGTTTACCTTTACGAGTATCTCGAAATATATGTCATCCCTGTTGAGAAACCCGGACCTGTCTTCTATCGTCTTTTCTATCGGGTGCGCGGAGACCCTGTAGTTGTCGTTATATTCCATGAAGAGGTTGTCGAGGGACTTGTCGTATACCTTTGTCTGATTCCGTATCCTGGTGTAGCGTTCCACGAAAGCGGTCCTGTTGCCTGAAACCCCTGAGTTGACAAGGGCCTCGGCTACGGCCCTGTCGAAGGCATCGTAATCAAAGACGCTCTCTACCTTTACGACCCCCAGCAGAAGCGATATACCGAAGGTCGTAATCCCGAGAAGGACGGTGGGGCCGAGCCGTATCTTTTTCGTCCTGAACTCGCTGCTGTCCGGGTTGCATTTGTTGGCGTTATCGTTAATCCCGGATGAGCCGAAAAATGTCGTTGAGCAGTCTATTACGCTGGAATCGAAGCCCACGGGGCTTAAGTTCCTGAGGTCTATCGAGTTTTTGCGGGAAGTTATCTCGGTGATCGTGTACTTGCCGTTTTCGTCCTTTACAAGGTTGGCGTAAAGAGACTGGTTTGCGGCCTCGGCGCTCTGGACGGACAGGAGCAGGCATGTAATGAGAAAGAGGGATATCTTTTTTATCATGTGTATTTTTTCTTTTGGTAATAGGCGTTTATACTTCTGCTTAATACTTTAAAGCGTAGGCGGGGTTTTTGTCAAGAGTTATGGCTGCGGCAAGGGTATAAAAAGATCTTCTAATGTCTGCGCCGTCTGATTCGCCGAAGTCCGGCTACGGGGAAGTCTCACTAAAAAAAACCGGCAATCTTTGATCTTTTGATTGCCGGGAGTATTGTGCCGCTTTATGAGATGGGGTGGAAACCTTTTATTCTGCCTGTCTCTGCGACTTCAAGGACTTAGGCCGCTTTTTTACCCGTGACCTCCTCAAGCTCGACTTTTACCTTCTTGGGAAGGGCCTCGGCCTTTGCCGGCATCGTCACTTCAAGGACGCCGTTCTTGTAAGTCGCGTGGATGTTTGTAGTGTCCACGCCTTCCGGCAGAGTTATCGTCCTTTCGAAGACACCCAGCGAAGTCTCGTGGAACATGTAGCCTTCCTTTTTCTCCTCGATATCGGACTTCCTCTCTCCCTTGATAGTGAGCAGGTTGCCCGTGACCGAGATGTCCACATCCCTGGGGTCTACGCCCGGGATATCGGCATGGACTACAAACTTGTTGTCTTTCGTGTAAAGATCCATCACAGGATACCACTCGCCTTTAAGCTCCTTCCTGAGGAAGTTTAAGGGGGCGAATGTACCGAAGAACCTTCTGAACATATCGTCCATTTCTCTCTGGACTATCGACAGATCCTTAAAGGGTTCCCATTTTTTGAGCTCTAACATAATATCACCTCCGATTTCAGGTTTCCGTCTCATCTCAAAAGCCTTTAAGCACACTCATCCTGATACTTAAATTATAATCCTGCGGCCTTTGCTTGTCAAGGCCCGGCAACGGCGAGTGAATATGTAAAAGTATTGAAAAAAACAGTGAGTTAGCAGTGTGAGAGGGTTGTTTTCAGAGCGCGGAAGGGCCCATTGCGGCAGTAGAGAGCGTGACCCTGTTTTTTCCGGACTGTTTTGACTCATACATGGCCGAATCGGCCTGTTTTATGATCTTTTCGCGTATCTCCTTGACGGTAGACCCGGTGCCGATGCTTGCCCTCAGAGAGGCTACACCTATCGAGGCCGTGACGAGCCCCTTTATCTTCAAGGCCTTGTCTCCGCCCGGGTACCTGCGTTTAAGGAAGACGAACTCCTCTATGCTTTTTCGTACCAGCTCCCCGTAGCCGGCGGCCTCTTCGATGGATGTGTCCGGGAGTATGACGATATACTCGTCGCCGCCGTACCTGGCGGCGGTGGCGTCTTTTATTTTGAGTTTCGAGTATATTATCCCCCCTACCTCGGTAAGGACGCTGCTGCCGGCAAGGTGGCCGTAGGCGTCGTTTACCTCCTTGAACTTATCGAGGTCAAGGAACAGGAGGCTTAAGTCCGATTTCCTGCGTACAGCCCTGGATAAGTCCTTTGTCAGGCGGTCGTAGAAGTACCGGTCGTTAAAAAGGCCCGTGAGGTTGTCTCTTATCGAAAGCTCCCCGAACCTTTTGGCGTCAAGCGAGTTCTGGACCAGCGTGGATGTATACTCGGCGAAGATCTTCAGGAGCGTGAGGTCGTTATGGTCGTAGTCTATGCCGTTGAGCCTGTTTATAAGCTCTATCACGCCGATGGTGGAGTTTTTTATCTTGATGGGAGCGCAGATGATGGACCTGGTCTGGAAGTTCGTCTTTTTGTCGATGTCCGAGTAGAATAGCTCGTCTTCCACGACCTTCTTGCTGATGTAGGGCCTTCCGGTGGAATAGGTCTGGCCCGCTATCCCGAGTTTTATGGGGAGAGTCGTCTCGATCAGAGAGCCGGAGCCTTTGCCGAAGCACGCGACGAAGTACAGCACCCCGGACTTCTCCCTGTTCTGGTTGAGTACCGGGTCGTCCAGGAGTATCGAGCCTGATTCGGACGGTACGAAGGTGTTGGCCCAGGAAAGGATCTCCTTCAGCATGACCTTCAAGTCAAGTTGCTCGGGCCTGTATTCGTCTTTCCTCTTCCTTTCGAGTATTTTGTCGAGGATGAGTTTCTGGGCGACATTTATGCGCATGAAGGAGATGCCTCTTTATTGGAGCCGGCCTGACAGATTGCGTTCCCCGGCGTAGTAATGAAATATACAACATTATTAAGGGGTTTTACAAGAAGTTTGTAGCCGTTAAAGAGGTTTTGTGTTTTTTTCGCTCAGAAAAAAACATTTGCCGGGGCAGACCCGATGGGTTCATTCGAAGCTTACATCCATTATGTGGGTGGAGCATGAGATGCAGGGGTCGTACGCCCGTACAAGCGTTTCTATGGAGCGGCTGATCACATTACGGGGTCTGTCTATTATGGAGGGGACAAAGGCCCTGAGGTCGTCTTCTATGGACCTCAGGTTCTGTGCCGTCGGGATCACGCACTCGGCCCGCTCGATCACCCCGTCCCTGTTGATATCGTACTCATGGTATAGAAGCCCCCTCGGGGCCTCGACTATCCCGATCCCTGTGCCGTAAGCCGCGGGTTTTTTAACGGGCTCGGGTCTGGGGCCGAGCTCAAGGACAGAGTCGATGAGGTCTATGGCCTGTTCGGTCGTGTGAAGGCATTCAACTATCTGGGCGACGTTGTTCATGAACGGGTTGTATGACGGGGGTCTGAGCCCGGCAACGAAGGCAGCCTTCCTGGCCCTTGCCGAGAGCTGTCGGAAGTTGTTGTTGACCCTCGCCAGAGCCCCCACCATGAAGGTCCCTTCGTGGCTCCGGGCGTGTTTGGCCGAGGAGTGAGAGACGATATATTCCTTTATCTTTTTGGTGTAACTCTCCGGTTTTATGGAGTTAAGCTTGCTTGAAAACGGGACTCCTCCGTACAGGCCGTACTCGCCTTTGTCCTTCAAGGCGATGAACTCCCTCTCCATGGAGAAAGAAGGTACCGGGAGAGAGAGGATGAAATCAAGCGCCCTGTCGAGCCCGTCGAAAGACCCGTTAAGTTCTTTTTTAAGCCTTTTAAGATCCGCCGCCTTTGGGGTAAAGAGGACCCCTCCGGGGGAGAGCGATATCGGGTGAATGTGTCTGCCGCTTACAGTCTCGCAGATCTCGTTGGCGAGCCTTTTAAGCTCAAGGCCTGTCCTGGCAAGCTCCGGGTGCGACTCGAAGAGCCCCACTATCGAGCCGGCCCCGGCGAGGTCGGGGAATACAAGAAAGAATATGTGGAGTATGTGGCTCTGCAGAAGCTCACCGCAGTAGGAGAGCTTCCTCAAGAGGGCCGACTGCTTCGATATCCTGATTGCCATCGCGGACTCTATGGCCTTAAGGGAGGCCGAAGTGTGGCTTACGGCGCATATGCCGCATATCCTCGACATGATGTGGTGGGCCTCGTCGTATCTTCTCCCCTTGAGCATCACCTCGAAGAAACGGGGGGACTCGATTATCTCGAGCTTAAGTTCCTTTACCCGGCCGTTTTTGATGTCTATGACGATATTGCCGTGGCCCTCGACCCTGGTTATCTCGTGGATCTTTATGTTGAGGTCTTTTTTCATCTTCCTTTTTGTTTACGCGGCGTTACGGGATAATGTTGATAAGCTGTCTCATTTTGACTTTTTTTATTTTAGGGATTTCCTCCGGATACCTGGGAGAAAGGCTATCGCGGAGGTTTCATTTTGCAGTTCCCGTAGAGGTCGAACTTTTGGGTCACGGAATCGGCTGTAAGGCCGTATCTTTCAAGTGTTTCGCTGTGGGCGTCTATGTTGGGGTTGTCTACAAGGCCCCTGCACCCCCAGCAGATGGCCCCGTAGGTCACGCATACGGCCTCGCACCCGGCACGCGTTACGGGTCCCAGGCAGCTTTCACCTTTCTCGAAGACGCAGATGTTCCCGGCCATCTTGCAGTCCACGCAAACCGGGTTCCTGTTTACTTCCGGGACCTTGCCCATGAGCAGAGCCGTAAGGGTCCTTAAGAAGTCCTTTTTCGGTATCGGGCAGCCGTGGATATAGTGGTCCACCTTGATTATCTCGTCGATCGCCTTTACGGGGAGGGTATCGAAGACCCTGTAGCGTGAGGCGTTCTTGCCGTAGACG